>JAILIR010000210.1 GCA_024695185.1 bacterium
GTTCATTTTATGTGTAAGAATTGTAAAAAAGAATTAGAAATAACAGTTGAATAATTTATTCAGCTGTTTTTTTGTGGTATAATATTTTTGGTGATTATTATGGTTGATTTTCATATGCATTCCATATTTTCTGATGGCACAGATAATATAGAAGAACTACTATTAAAAACTAAAGATTTATCATATTTTTCAATAACTGATCATGATACTATTGAAGCATATGAATATATTATAAAAAATGGTTTAGATAAGCCAAATTATATTCCTGGTGTTGAGCTATCTACAAGGGATAATGGTGATTCAGTACATATTTTATTTTATAACTATGATAGTAATTGTAACACTTTAAAAGAGGTTATAAAAGAAATAGATGATAATAGAAAAAAGAGATTAGAAGAAAGAATTAATATTTTAAAGGATAATTATGATATCAAATTTGAAAAAGAAGATTTAGATTATCTTTATAGCTTAAATAATCCAACTAAACCTAATATCGCCAAAATATTAGTTAAAAATAATTATTCGATTAGCGTAGATGAAGCTATAAAAGTATTTTTATATCATAAACTAACTACTAAAAAGGTAGAAAGTGAATATGTATTAGATAAGTTAAAGAATGAAAAAGGTATCCTTATATTGGCTCATCCACTAGGTGGAATAGGTGAGGTTAGAATTGATAGGGATAAATTTGTTGATAGATTAAATAGATTTATAAATCATGGATTAAAGGGTTTAGAATGTATTTATAGCTTATATGATAAAGAAGAACAAGATTACTTATTAAATTTAGCAAAAGAAAATAACCTAATTATTAGTGGGGGATCTGACTATCATGGTAAAAATAAGAAGGTTTCTATAGGGGAATTATCAAAAGATAATAACACTAATTATCTAGCTATTAATTTAATGGAATATATTAAGCGCTAATGGCGCTTTTTTTCCTTGAAAAATAAACAATAAGTAGTATAATTGTATAATGTTTAGGAGGTAATATTATGAGCGAGGTGAAGGAAAGAGGTAATTGGAACTCTAGGTTCACTTTTATTTTAGCTGCGATTGGTTCAGCAGTTGGACTTGGAAATGCATGGAGATTTCCTGGATTATGTGCTAAATATGGTGGTGGAGCATTCTTACTTGTTTATTTAGTAATGATGCTTATTATGGGTATACCACTATTAATGATGGAAATAGCTATAGGAAGAAAGATGCATGGTGGAGCTCCTAGTGCCTTAAAGGGAATGAATAAAAAGTTTGAATTTATTGGTTGGGCAGGAACAACTAATGCCTTCTTCATTGTTACTTATTATGCTGTAGTATTTGCTTGGGTAATATTGATGACTGTATGTTGTTTTAAGTTTGGAGAGATTACAGGTGCAACTAATGCGGCAGAACAAGCTAGTCAGGTATGGTTTGATAAGATTGGCTATGGTAGTGGCTTAGGTAATATTTCAACTTTAGTTATTGTTTGTTTATTAGTAGCTTGGGCTTTAATATATTATTGTATTAGAAATGGTGCTAAATCAGTTGGTAAGGTTGTAAAATATACAGTATTCTTACCAGTTATATGTTTAGTTATAATGGCTATAAAAGGTTTAACCTTAAGTGGTGCTATGGAAGGTATGAAAGCTTTATTTGTACCTAAGTTTAGTTCCTTATCTAATCCAAATTTATGGGTTGATGCGATAGGACAAGTATTTTATAGTTTATCTATAATGATGGTTATTATGATTGCATATGGATCATTTTTAAAGGATGATACAAATGTAGCAAAGGATACTATGATTATTGCTTTCTCTGATGCTGGAACTTCCTTACTTGCTAGTATTGTTATGTTTACAACAATGTATGGCTTAGGACAAGGTAGTAGCATTACTGATAGTGGCATAGCTACGGCATTTATTGTATATCCACAAGCTATAGTTAATTTAACAACTAATGGTATAGTTAATGGAATGTTTGCCTTTATTTTCTATTTTTGTTTATGTACATTAGCTATTGATTCAGCCTTCTCAATTGTTGAAGGTGTAGCTACATCTATAGCTGATAGATTAAAGTTAAACAAGAAAAAGACAACTATTTATACATGTATAGCCGCAGGCTTTATATCAATTATATTTGCTACAGGCATAGGCTTAGATATACTTGATACAGTTGACCACTGGTGTAATGCATTTAACTTAATTTTAGTAGGTATATTTGAAACTATCGCCGTTGGTTGGTTTTTTAAGACAACTAAGGTATTAAATGAGGTTAATAGAAATACTAAGAAGTTTAAGATGCCTAAGTGGTGGTTTGATGCATCTATTAAAATAGTTTCTCCTATTTTATTAGTTGGTTTATTCGTTTGGAATTTAGTTGATCTATTTAGAAATGGTGGAATTTATGGGGGATACCATGTAGCTAATAACATTATATTTGGTTGGTTACTAACAGCCTTAATGATTGCTATGTGTTTCTTATATAAGCTAATTATCAAAAAGAGAATTAGCCAAGGAATGGTTGATGATGACTTATCTTGGGATGAACTTGATAAAATAGATAGTGAAAATGAAGAACAAATTGAAAAAGTAGATATTAGTGAAGCTAATGATTAATTTAAGCTCTAGCCTTGTGCTAGAGTTTTCTTTTTTTTATGTTATAATTAAATTAGTAAAGGAGATATAAATATGTTAAAAAACGTTATTAATTATTTAAAAGAAGCTGAAGTAGAATATGAGATTCAAGAAGATGATGAAGCAATAGGTGTACAATTTAATTTTAGATACGTTGATTTAGATGTTGATTTAGCTTGTGGTTTTATTCAAAATAAGGAACAAGAAATCACTAACTTCTATACTGAAATTGCTGAATTTGATAAGGATACTAGAGGGGAAGCTATTTTGGTATGTCAATTATTAAATTATGATACTGTAAGTTTAAAGTTCTATCTAAATGATGACAATGTTTTAATTGGTGAATGCTTCATTTTTGATAAGGATGTATGTGTTGATCAAATAGAACAAATTCTAGGTGATTTACAAGCCATACAAGATACTATTGAACCATATGTTATTTCAGAATAAGCTCTAGCAAAAAGCTAGAGTTTTTCTTTTCTGCTATATTCAAAAATATAATTGTCTATGCTATAATAAAAAATATTAGGGGTGATATTATGTTTAGTAATTTAATAAATAAGTTAGAAAATGAACATGTTGATTATGAATTATCAGGTGATTCTATTGGCTTTGAAATAACTTTATGCGATAGCGAAATTCAATGTGAATTCTCTTATGATGAAGATAATGATGCTATTAGATTTTATACAGAACTAATGGATTTTAATGGTGAAGCTTTTAGAGATGGCTTAGAATTAGCTAATGATATTAACTATAATTCTATTTTCTTAAAGGCTTATTTAGATGATGAG
>JAILIR010000221.1 GCA_024695185.1 bacterium
CCTTATCTAGTTATACATCACAAAATATTGGTGCTAACCACATGGAACGTGTAAAACCAGGTTTAAAAGCAACCTTCTTAATTTCAACAATTATAGCGCTAGTTTCTACAGCACTATTTGTACCACTATCAAAAGTATTTATTAATCTATTCTTAGATAAAAATGCACTAGATACTTCAATGGATATAGAACAAATAGTTAATATTGGTTCAAAGTTCTTAGTAATAGTTACATCCTTCTATATATTAGTTGCTGTTAAAATATCATTTGATGGTGTTTTAAAGGGCGCAGGTGATATGAGAAACTTTATGACAGGTACATTTGCGGACCTTATTACTAGAGTAATATTTACTTATGTACTTTCAAGAACTATAGGCCTTGAAGGTATATGGTGGGCTTGGCCAATAGGTTGGGTATTCGGTAGTAGTTTAGTAGTAATATTTTATTTCACAAAAAGATGGAAAAAAATTAATGAAGCTGAACCAATTATATAAGATGCCGTTTGGCATCTTTTTTATTTATTTAAATAAAAAAATATAGTATAATAATAATGTTAGGGGGTCTTTATATGATAAGTGTAAAAGAGGTACATTTCTTATATAACAAAGAGACATACGCTATAAAAGGCGTATCTTTTGACATCCCTGAAGGACAATGGGTATCTATAATAGGTCATAATGGTAGTGGTAAATCAACATTATCAAAACTATTAAATGGCTTAGTTAGGGCAAATAAAGGTGAAATTTTAATTGACGGTGAACCTATTAATGATGATACAATCAATAACATTAGAAAGAAAATAGGTATTGTATTTCAAAACCCAGATAACCAATTTATCGGTGTAACAGTTAAGCATGATATAGCATTTGGTTTAGAGAATAGATGCATTAAACGTGATGAAATGGAAGATATAATATTAGAATATGCTAAAAAGGTTGAAATGGATAAGTTCTTAAAAATGGAACCTAATAAGCTTTCTGGTGGTCAAAAACAACGTGTAGCTATCGCTGGAGTTTTGGCATGTAATCCTAGTATCATCATTTTTGATGAATCAACATCTATGCTAGATCCTGAAGGAGTTAATGAAATAACTAGCCTAATTGAAAGTTTAAAAGGTAGTAGAACAATTATAACTATTACACATGATTTAAATCTAGCAGCTAAAAGCGATAGAATCTTAGTTTTAAATGAGGGACATTTAGTAAGTGATGATGTTCCTGAAGAAACATTTAAGAAAATAGATTTATTAAAAAAAGCAAAACTAGATATACCATTTAATCTAAAGGTATATAATAATGCACTTAACAATGAAAAAATTAATAATAAGAAGGAGTTGATGGATCTATTATGGGAATTAAGTTTAGCGAAGTAACTCATACATTTAAAAATCCTGATGGTAAAACTAGATTCATCGCTATGGAAAATATTAATTTAGACATTAATGATGATTCTGAGTTCTTAATGGTATGTGGTCATACTGGTAGTGGTAAATCTACTCTAATTCAACATATGAATGCTCTTCTTTTCCCAACAAGTGGAAAACTAGACATATTTGATAGAGTAATAAAACCTAAAAGGAATAGAAAATTAAATGAGATTAGAAAACAAGTTGGATTAGTATTCCAATTTCCTGAATATCAATTATTTGATGAAACAGTATTAAAAGATGTTATGTTTGGCCCAATAAACTTTGGACTTAAAAAAGAAGAAGCTAAAGAAAAAGCTATAAAAGCCCTACAAATGGTAGGCTTTGAAGAAAGTTTATATGATCAATCCCCATTTAGATTAAGTGGTGGACAAATGAAAAAAGCCTCTATTGCGGGAATTCTAGCACTTGAACCAAAAATAATAGTACTAGATGAACCTACACGTGGACTTGACCCACAAAGTAGCGCAGAGGTCATGGAATTATTTGATAAGATTCACAAAGAATATAATAAAACAATAATTGTTATTACTCATGATATGGATATCGTAAGTAAATACGCTAAAAGAGTAGTTGTGCTTAATGAAGGTAAAATTGTATATGATGGATCAAAAGAAGCTTTATTTACTAATAAAGACTTTGATTCATTCCATCTAGATTATCCTTCAAGTATGAAACTCGCAAAGAAAATAAAAGATGAAATGAATTTAGATATTAATACAAATGTATTTACATTAGAGGAATTAATGGATGAATTCATTTCATCTTTTATTTTCTTTGCGAGTTTCATACTTGAAGGATAATCTAGATGGAATGAATCAAAGTCTTTATTAGTAAATA
>JAILIR010000228.1 GCA_024695185.1 bacterium
AAAGGCTTGTTGTTGGATAGAATACATTAGCATTGTATAAAATAATACCTAAAATAAATTCAAATAGAATTGCACCAAATGCTACGATAGTTGAATATAAGAATTTTAATCTTGTAATTACAAATATTATTGCACAAATGAAGATAATGTTAAAAATGTATTGAATAACTACATTAGCATTATTAACAAAAGAATCATTATAGATGTTATTGATGATATTCGCATGAATTTCAACTCCAAACATCTTAACATTATGGCTTATAGTTGTATAGTATTCATCAGGATTATCTTTATTATATGCATTACCTGTAGCATAGAATCCAATTAAAACAATACTATCTTCTATACAGCTAGTATCAAATTCTTTACTTAATACTCTAGAAAAAGGAATCACTTGATAACCTTGTTCTGGTTTACCGTTATAGTTAATTAAATACTTACTATTTGTTTTATAGCCACTATAATCTAAATCATTAGCTATAGCATATTTCTTATATATTTGTTCACCAAATGATGAATAGCTTACACCATCATATGTAGCGTTAAGAGTTGCTCTTCTTAAAATACCATCCTTATCTGAAGATGTATTAACAAAACCTAAATTAGATTCGCCTGCTGCTTCATATAAAGCATCATATGGTCTATCTATTTTCATAACCTTTTGATGTACACCATCAACTACTTCATCTACAAAGCCTATTTCTGTAGCTAAAACAACATTGTTTTTATTCTTAACAGCATCAACTAGCATTTGATCACTAGTTTCATAGGATGTACCAGTAAATAAAACATCCACACCTATTACAGAAGGATTGTATTCATTTATGTTATTAATAGCTTCAGCATATAGCTTTCTTTTATCCCATGAAGAATATTCCCCAATTGTACTTAAAGTTTCAGCATCAATACCTACAATAACGATATTTTGGCTAAAACTATTTTCTTTTTCATAGAAATTATCATAAATAGCATAATCTAAGCCCTTTAACATATTTGTTGACATTGTTAGTATCATAAATAATGTGACAATCAAAGAAAAAAGGACACTTATTAAATAACTTTTACGTTTATTTTCCATAAATTCACCCCAAATCACAAATAAATTATAACATAATTATAATTTAATTAAAACAAAAAAGAACAGTTGCCTGTTCTTATTTTTTGTTCATCTTTTGTATTCTCTTTTCTTGCACTACTTTTTCTCCAGCTTCAATGAATTGCTTAGTAATATCATCATGAGTAATAGCATAGATAATTTTGAATGTATTAAGAGCAAATTCATCATTTACACCAATAAACTTTCTTGCTGTATCAATTAAGAATTTAATTAAATCCATATCAGGAGCTACAGGTAGCTTTTCTTTTTCGAAAGTCTTCTTAACTTCTTCTTCAGGAGCAATTTCTTTCTTTAAATGATATTTTTCACAAATAGTGTTTAAATCTCTAAATGCATAATCAGTTTCAGCAAAAGTTATAGAGTAGCTAATGATATTGAATGCATCAATGTCAGCTTCCTTAGTACCCATAGTTGTATAATATAGACCAATATTATGATAGATTTGAGCAATGAAATATAAATCATAAGCAATCTTTACTTGATCTAAATTGAATTTTAAGAATTCATCATATTTTTTAAGTTGGAATAATACATCAGCATATTCAATGATTGCTTCTCTATCTAAGTTGTTCCACTTAAATGATTCAACAAATTCAGCTTCAGCTTCTTCAAGCTTTCCTAAGTTCTTTAGAATAATACCTCTAAATTTATGGAATACACCAAAATCTAATTTTGAGTTAGTAACAAACTTAGATTTATCTTCTCTCATATTTGCATATAAATAAGCATCAAGTGGAGAGTGGAATGATTTATAAACATTCTTTTCATCTTCATATACTGGTTCAATATGTTGAATAGACATATCTAAGTATTCTAAAGCTCTCTTATATTCCTTATTAACTACTAATTCTTGAATTTCTTTTAAACGAATTTCAAACTTTTCTTGATTGATATTTCTTACAAAAGTATGTTGTAAATCATCTGGTAAAAGTTCAAATAATAATTTATATATTTCATTTAAAACTTTTGGATTGTCTTTATACTTATCCATTTGTTCTAAAAGATATTTAGTATCTTTTTCTGTGTCTCCTACATATCCTTTTTTTATTGATTCAATTATTTCCTTCATTTTAAACCTT
>JAILIR010000235.1 GCA_024695185.1 bacterium
TGTTTGTTTATATTTTGTTACTTATAAATATTATTTATACTCTGAAAGAATATGGAACGATAGAAACTTTGATAAAGATACTTATTTGCAATTTATTGATATAATAAAAACTAGCTTAAAAAGTATAAATCACGATTATAAAGTAATCGAAGAAGATAACTATGAAATAGTAGTTTTCAAAAACAATCCTGATGCAGAGTGTGTTGCTGAAAAATCACCTAAAAAATTAAAGGATGCCATTTATTATTATTTAGGAACCAAAGATAGTGAAGTTGAGGAAAAGGAGAATCGTCTTCATATAATTATTGATTTAATCGAACCACTGCTAAAAAAATACAAGAATGAGAACAATCTTATTTCTAAAACTGAAGAGTATGTTCAATTAATAAGACACCCCGAAATAAAAAAGAATGAAAGTCAATATAAATGGTTTTTTAATGATAAAAAAGCATATTTAGATGAATTATTTATGCTTTGTGTATTCGTTAAAGAGTATGACTTATCAAAAGATACAATAAAAGAATTTGAAGGACTAAAAAAGAAAACAGCTGATTAGAAAGGATTTATATGGAAAAGGATTATTTGTTAAAAACTAAAAGTGTATTATTGGATTTAAATAAGTGCTTAGATGATCCACAGAGAATTGGATTCTATAACGTGAACTCCAACATTTTTTCTTTGATGTTTAATGGATATACACTTAAACCCGAGTTCTCTATGATTTTACCTAATCAAATTTCTGGCTATTTTACCAATATGATGTGGAATATAAGTAGAACAGGGGCTTATTTTGGTGATGTAATAAACTATTATAAAGTGAAAGATATAATTGAATGTTCAAAAAATATTATAGAAATATTAGATGCTGAAATTTTAAAAGAAAAACAAATTGATGAAAACGATTTTTATACAAATATATTGACTGCTTGTTCTTTAATGCAAGCGAATTATGCATATCATGATAGAAACGAAAACGGAAATAATGTTAAAATAAAAGAAGATTATCGTAACTATTATTTAAGGGATTTGTTTGACTACAAAGGATTATATGTAAGAGGTCAAGAACATCAAGGAACATCTCAAAATGGTAAAGCATCTGGCGAAGTTGATTTGTTGGTCTGTAGAACAGAACACCAGTCAAAAATATATATTGAGGGAATGAATCTTTATTCAGTGGAATCATCAAAAATTGAAGAACATTATGAAAAATTATTTCTTTATGATGCTTCGGTTAATAAGAATAATTATTTGCTTTCTTATGTGAATGTTGTGAATTTTGAATCTTTTGCTGTTAATTATAAAACATTTTTTGAAAAATACTTAGGTAAAACAAGATGTAGTAGTATAGAAGAGGTTGCATCTGATTACGCTAATATAAAGGTCTTATTATCGGAATCAAATTGCAATGGCGAAAATATAAATACTTATCATATTTTGGTATTGTTCGAACAATACTAGAGTATTTTTTAATAAAAAAATATAACGAGTTAATTCGTACAAGACAGATTTGGCTGAATTGCTTTCCGGTAATGAACATATCACAATTACACTAACATTAAAGTGAAAATGCTTGATATGTTTCCAAGGACTAGTGAAAAATACCTATTTTGTCAGCACTTATATTAACTGCACCCATGTAGGAAATATATGTTTATTAGAGAAAAAATAAATGTTATAAAAAACTAAAGAGGTAAATAATTATGTATGAAAAGTATTTAAAAAAAGCAAGTACATAGATTATGATAATGAATCTGTTTATAAACTAGCTATTGATTTAAAAGATAAATCTAGTGATAAAATAGATTTAATAAAAAATACTTATTACTATGTTAGAGATAATATAAAGCACTCATGGGATGCACAAGATAGAAGGGTTAGTGTATCTGCTAGTGATTGCTTAAATAAAGGCGTAGGTATATGCTGGGCTAAAGCTAATTTGCTTGCTGCACTATTACGTGCAAATAATATTCCCTCAGGCTTTAGTTATCAGCGATTAACACTAGGTGATACAATAGATTCTGGATATTGTATTCATGCACTTAATACAGTTTATATTAGTGAATTAGATATATGGATAAGACTTGATGCTAGAGGAAATAAGATTGGTGTAAATGCTGAATTTTCACTAGATAAAGAGATTTTAGCTTTTAAAATTAAAAATAAAGGTGAAATTGATTATCATGACAATCATTCATATCCTGATAAATTATTAATGAGAGTTTTAGAAGAAAGTAATGATGCGCTAGATCTGTATTTACATCATTTACCTGATCATTTATCTTATGAAGATGAATAAGAATAAATAAGCCTCTCTATTGTTAAAAATAGGGAGGTTTTTTATGGTAAAAATGAAGATAGAATGAAC
>JAILIR010000236.1 GCA_024695185.1 bacterium
TACTCTAGCATAACCATAGCCAGGTACATCAACAAAATAGAAAGAATCATTAATGATAAAGAAATTTATTACTTGTGTTTTTCCGGGATTTGAAGATGTCCTTGCGATAGATTTATTTGCTAGGGCATTGATGAAACTAGATTTACCAACATTACTTCTACCTACAAATAATAATTCATTTTTATTATCTTTAGGGAAGTGGGCTTCCTTAGTTCCACCAATTACATAGTCCGCAGATTTAATTATCATAGCATAGCTTTCTCGAATACTTCAGTTACACTACTTACTTCAGTAATCTTTAAAGTATTCTTTACTTCGCTAGGTAAATCTTCTACATCCTTCTTATTTTCAATAGGTATTAATATTTCTTTTAAACCGCTTCTTAAAGCCGCAATACTCTTTTCTCTTAAGCCTCCAATTGGTAAGACATTACCTCTTAAAGTAATTTCACCAGTCATACCTAAATCACATCTAACCTTCTTATTAGTTAAGCATGATAGGATAGCTGTAGCTAGTGTTACACCAGCACTTGGACCATCCTTAGGTACAGCACCTTCAGGCACATGGATATGAATGTCATTTTCTTCAAAGAATTTAGGATCAATATTATATTTATCCGCATTAGCTTTAATATAGCTTAAGGCAATTGATGCACTTTCTTTCATGACTTCACCAAGCTTACCAGTTAATACTAAGCCACCCTTACCCTTATAGTAAGTTACTTCGATTTCTAGAGTATCTCCACCAAATTGAGTGTATGCCAAACCTGTAACTACACCAACTTGATCAGTTTTTTCACTCTTATTGTGATCATATTTTTTAACACCTAAATATTTTTCAACCATAGGAATATCAATTAAGACTTTTTCAACCTTATTAATTAGAATATCCTTTACAGTCTTTCTTATAATAGATGCGATCATTCTAGATAATTCTCTTACACCAGCTTCCATAGTATAGTGACGAATAATGTAATAAATGGCATCATCAGTAAATTCACATTTTTCTTTATTTATACCATGAATATCTAGTTGTTTTGGAATTAAATGCTTTAGGGCAATATTATATTTTTCGTGTTCTGTATAGCTATCTAGAGTAACTATTTCCATTCTATCTCTTAAAGGTGCTGGAACATTTTCTAGGTAGTTTGCAGTAGCTATAAACAATACTTGACTTAAATCATATGGTTCTTCTACATAGTGATCAGAGAAATGTGAATTTTGTTCAGGGTCTAATACTTCTAGCATAGCACTAGATGGATCTCCCTTATAATCGCTAGAAAGCTTATCGATTTCATCGATTAGGAAGACTGGATTAATAGTTCCAGCTGTATGCATACCCTTTAAAATTCTACCTGGCATAGCAGCAACATAAGTTCTTCTATGTCCTCTAATTTCAGCTTCATCTCTAACGCCACCAAATGATTGCTTAACAAACTTTCTACCTAGTGCATTAGCAATAGACATAGCTAAAGTAGTTTTACCTACTCCTGGAGGTCCTGCAAGACAAAGAATAGTTTGAGGATTCTTATTAGTCATAATTTTAACAGCTAAATACTCAATAATTCTTTCTTTTACTTCCTCTAAGCCATAGTGGTCTAAATCTAGTTTTTCTTTAACTTCTTCAAGGTTAGTGTTATCAACACTAGCTTTTTTCCAAGGAAGCTCAACCATAAAATCGATGTAGCCTTTAATTACACCAGTTTCTGCCATACCTTGAGGTGATACAGAATATCTTTGTAATTCATTTAATACTTTTTCTTCGATTTCTTTAGGCATTTGAGCCTTTTTAATTTCTTTTCTTAAGTGTTCTACATCTTTTTCTTTAATAGCTTTATCACCAAGTTCTTCTTGGATAGCACGCATTTTTTCTCTTAAATAATATTCTTTTTGTGATTCATCAATATTCTTTTTAACGTCATTATTGATTTTATCTTCTAAATCACCAATGAACTTTTCATATTCTACATCCTCTAGAATAAATCTTAGACGCTTATTTAATTCAGCTTCTTTGATATATCTAATTTTTCTTTGTTCATTACCTTTTAGATTATTAGATACGACATCACATATAATAGATGCATCGCCTTCATTTTGAACTAATCTCATCAAATCTTGATGATTGGCAAATGTTTGAGGATCTCCTTCTAAGACTGCTTTAGCAACTAATTTAACTAGAGCCTTTTCTTCATCTTGATCTCCTCTAATAGTTTCAACTTCTTCATAATTAACTTCAAAGTATTCACTTGTAGAAACATATTCTAATATTTTAACTCTACTAATGATTTTAAATTTAACCTTTAAATTGCCTGTAGGAAGCTTAATTTGACTCTTTCTTTCTGCTAATAGGCCATATTCTTCAAAGTCCTTAGTCTTTGGATCTGCAACTTGGGGATCTTTTTGAAGTAATAAAATTACTTGTTCATTATCTGTATTAAAATCAAGTGCATTTAAGGCATTTAGCGAAATAGGTCTACCAATTTCAATTCTTTGGTCATTATTTGGAATTGGAATTAAACCTCTTAAAGGAATTGCTGGAGCACATAAAATATTATCCATAATTGTACCTCCTTTTTATCACTACTTATTAAAATAACTCGAAATCACTCGAGTTATTCATAATTTTTAAAATTTTATTCTAAATTAGCATTAGCGATTAATAAATCAATAACCTTATTGATAGCAACATTGAATGCTACATCAGCAGGGTTTAGATATTTTTTGATTTCATCAACGCTCATATTGTTAGCCTTAGCAACTTCAACAACTGAATTATCGATTTCTTCTTTTGAAGCTTGTAAGTTTTCTTGTTTAACAATTTGTTCTAAGATTAAAGTTTCTTTTAATCTCTTAGTTGCTCTTTCAGTTACATTCTTCATGAATTCTTCTTCATTTACTTGAGCAATCTTCTTGAATTCCTCAATCTTCATACCATATTGTTGCATAACTGTATTTTCGAAGTCTTTAACTTCATCTCTTACAGAAGCATCAACCATAGCTTGAGGAATAACGATGTTTGTCTTTTCAACTAATTGAGCAATTAATTCATCAGCTAATCTATTCTTTTCATTTTGTGATTTTGTCTTTTCAATATTTTCTTTAATTGATTTTCTTAGTTCAGCAACATTAGTTACATTTTCTTTATTTAAATCTTTTACAAAGTCATCATTAACTTCTGGTAATTCTTTTCTCTTAATTTCATGTAATTTTAAAGCGAATTGAACTTCTTTACCAGCTAAATCAGTAGCTTGATATTCAGCAGGGAATGTTACATTGATTGTCTTTTCTTCACCTGTCTTCATACCGATCATTTGTTCTTCGAAACCAGGAATGAATTGTTTTGAACCAATTTCAAGTTCATAATTTTCAGCAGTTCCTCCATCAAAAGCAACTCCATCTTTCATACCCTTAAAATCGAATACAGCGATATCATGTTCTTCGATTGCACCATTTTCTTTAGGTGTAACTAAAACATTTTGTTCTCTTAAAGTATTGATTTCAGCATCGATTTCTTCATCAGTAGCTTCTAAAACCATTTTCTTTCCTTTTAATCCCTTGTAGTTTTCAACTGTGAATTCAGGATAAACTGGAACAACGATAGAGAAAGTAATTTCTTTTCCTCTTTCGATTTCTTTTAAATCATCTAGTTGTGGATCACCAACAACAAATAATTGATTTTCTTGAACTGCTTCTGAATACTTTTTATCTGCACAAGCGTATAAAGCATCTTCATATAATGATTCTACGCCAAATTTCTTTTCAAATTGAGCTCTTGTTACTTGACCCTTTCTAAATCCTGGAATTGTTACATCTTTTTTCTTCTTTTCAAATGATGCATTTAATCCTTCTTCAAATTCTTCTGGTGTTACAGTAACACTAATTTTTACTAAACTGTTTTCTAATTTTTCAATATTAGCCATTTTAAACATCCTCCTTAAACGACTATTTTATTATATCAATTATTTTCTTAAATGTAAATATATAATTTAATTATATATAACATTTTACTTCGAATGCTTTAGATAGTGTTTCTTTAAAGCCTCCATAGTTTCTTCTGAAATGACATGTTCAATCTTACATGCATCCTCTTCCGCAACCTCTTTTCTAACTCCTACACTTTCTAACAAATTAGTTAATGTTATATGTCTATCATATATTTTATTAGCTATTTCTAGGCCTTCTTTAGTTAGAGTGATATTCTTTTTACTATCTAATGTAATATAATTTTTTTCAAGCAAAAGCTTTATTGCTCTACTTACGCTAGCTCTTGCATATTTTAATT
>JAILIR010000020.1 GCA_024695185.1 bacterium
TAGTGATTTTAATGCTTTCTATGGACTTGAAAAAATAAACACAGATGATGAAGTTATAAGAAACACTAATTTAAAATTACTAAAAGCTATAAAGATAGTACTTGAAGAAGGATTAAGATTAATTGATATTAATCCACTTGAAAGAATGTAATTATGGAACAAAAGAAAAATAGGATTTGGCTAAATCTAATTGTTGTAGGCTTAATACTTGTAATTATGCTTGTTATTATACTAGTTAATAATGATGCAGGCGAGATATTTAAAGCCATAAAACAAGCTGATGCAAAATATTTATTAATAGCTTTAGCCTTTATTTTAGTTTTTATTCTTTTTACAGCATTTTCTCTTATGCAACTTGTTAGATTAAAAAAGAAAATAAATGTAATTGATTCATTTAATATTGCTAATCTAGCAAACTTTTATAATGGTATAACACCATTTGCTTCAGGTGGACAACCATTTCAAGTATATTACTATACAAAGGTAAATGTTAAAACGGATGAATCAACATCTGTTTTAATGATGAATTTCATAATTCACCAGTTTGTTTCTGTTGTGCTAAGTATAATTGCTTTATGCTTATATTATGTGAAACTTAATGAAATAACTAATAATAATGTCGCATTTAAAGTAGCCGTATGGATTGGTTTAATAATAAACTTTGTCATACTTATGTTGCTTATATTTGTGTCATTTTCTAAAACCGTTAAAAAGTTTTTTATGTGGTTAATAAAGGTAGTATTTTCTATTAAATTTTTAAGGAAGAAAAGGGAGAATATGATTCAAAGAACTAGTGATTACTTTGATAAATCACAAGAATCATTTAAAGAATTATTCCATCATATTCCAACACTACTTTTATCAGTATTATATAAAGTAATATCATTATTAGCTTAATTTATTGTCCCATATTTCATATTTAAAGGACTTCATGTAAATGTAAGTGCAACTGATATAGGCTTTATTATATGGATGACCGCATTTGCGTATGTTATTATGTCCTTTATGCCTACTCCAGGTTCAAGTGGTGGTGCTGAGTGGGCATTTGAAGAAGTATTTGCCGCAAGCTTCGTAGGTATTACTGGCTCTATTACGGCAAGTGCCATACTTTTATGGAGATTTTTCACATACTATCTAGTAATGATTTTAGGTGCTATAAGCGCTATATGTGTTAAAAGAAGAAAGGAAGATGAAGAGTTATGCGAATTGGAATCTTCACAGACAGCTACGTCCCCCAAGTCAATGGAGTAAGCGTAAGCTGTATGAACCTTTATAAAGGTTTAACAATGTTAGGTAATGATGTATATGTCATTACAACTGATCATAGAGATAAAACAGACGCCCTTGATACGCATATTTTGCGTTTAGAAGGCTTTGATGTACCTCTAAAAAACTTTGACGGCTTTCAGTTAGTCCCTGCGGCTAATAAGTATTATAAGCTAATTAAAGATATGAATTTAGATATCATACATGTTCATACAGAGTTTTCTATAGGAAGATTTGGCATTAGATGTGCTAAAAAGTTTAAAATACCTTATGTCTATACAATGCATACTATGTATGAAGATTATATGCATTTTGTTATTAAATATGGAAAGATTATACTTAAAAAACCATATTTACAATATATTGAAACTCTTATGCGCTGGATTTGTAAGAAATCAAGTGCTATAGTTATACCTCATGAAAAGGTTATGGATATGTTTATTAGATATGATTTGTCTAAGGATAACAAAATACATATTATACCTACAGGAATAGATTTAGATAAGTTCTATAGAAAAAGATATAGTGATGAAGAAATACAAGCTCTAAAAGAATCTTTAGGTTTAAAAGATGAATTTGTAATTTTATCAGTAGGTAGAGTCGCATTTGAAAAATCAATTGATTTTATGATTAAAGAATATGATAAATTTGCACGTAACGTTAATGCGAAATTTGTTATTGTAGGAGATGGACCTGCCAAAGAATCATTAGTAAAATTAGTTCATGAATTAAATCTAGAAGATTATGTAATATTTACAGGTATGGTTCCGTATTCTAATATTGGCTTATATTACATGATAGGAGATATCTTTGTTAACGCAAGTGTTACTGAAACACAAGGCTTAACATATATAGAAGCACTATCAAGTAATTTACCAATAGTTGTTAGATATGATAAAAACTTAGATGGTTTAATTACTGATAGAGAAAATGGTCTATTCTATAATACTCCAGATGAATTTAAGGATAAGG
>JAILIR010000022.1 GCA_024695185.1 bacterium
AATCATTACTCATTATTATCACTTCCAATACATTCTATTAATTTAATATTACCTTTGATTTTAAATAAGTTATCTAAATCATTTGGTAATAAGAAATAATCACCCTTTTTAATTTCTCTTTTATAATCTTTTCCATATAGAACTCCACTTCCATCTAGTACAATCCATACACTAGGTCCACCACATAAATTAAGTGGTTTTTTATCTAGAGTATATCTATTCATCTTAAAGCATGGAGTATCTTTATATGTGATTAAATTCTCTTTTAAATAATCACTACTATATTCTATTTTAGGGCTTATTTTAGCCATATCTAGGGCCTTACTTCCTACTAAATCATAGTTAAAACAATCTAGGGCAACATCTTTTGTTAAGCCTATATATTTTTCTTCTTCACTAATCTTATAATCACCACAATAGCCTTCAGGTTGAATAGTAAAATCAGTAGGCTCTTGTATCTCTATTATAGTACAGTTTTCACCAATCGCATGAATTAATCCACCTTTAATTAAATAAATATCACCAACTTTAGGTTTAACTTCGTTTAGGATAGACCTCATTATATCACGTTCAGTATTAGATTTGATTTCTAAATCGAATAGTTCTTGTTTAGTTATTTTATTTTTAAAACCAAAATATAGTTTAGCGTCTTTTCTAGCATCTATTACTAGCCAGGCTTCTGTTTTACCGTATTCACTATTAAAATATTTTTTTGAGAATTCTTTAGTTGGATGCACCTGCATAGGTAATCTAATTGCACTATCTAAATACTTAACTAGACAATCATACTTCTTATTACCTTCTATTCTTGGTTCATTTTTAAGCAAGTCATCTAAGAAGATATTAGTACCTTCAATTACACTTACGCCATCACGAATACCAAAATATTTAGGGTTAATTGCTTTAACCTTACTACACAACCATTCTTCTGGGAAAAAGTTATTAGTATTAGAGTCCCCAAGTAACTTATGGTATCCTTTACCACCTAAATATATTCTATATACTCTATTTCTATTAAAGAAGATAGGTTGATGGAACATATCATAATAACTAGGCATTCCTTCCATAGTTCCCTTATGGCTAACCTTATATGCGCTAGCTCTATTACTAAATTCTAATGCACTTTGTAAATTGGCTAAATCTAGGGATTTATTGAATATAGAAATATAATATAGGAAAGCCCCTATAAAGGTATCTCCAGCACCTGTAGTATCTATTTCTTTTACCTTTAGGGCATTTATATGAGTATATTCTAAATCTCTATTATAGGCAGTTACACCATTAGAGCCTAAAGTAATAATAACAATCTTCCATTTGTTAGATAATTCTTTTAAACATTTAATACCTTCTATTTCATTATTACAATTAGTGATAGTTTTAAGTTCTTCTATACTTAGCTTTAATATATCAGCATAAACAATAAATTCTTTACATCTATCAATCATTAAAGCTTTATCATCCCAAATGTTTTCTCTTAAATTTAAATCAAAGCTTACTAAACCCTTTGTGTTATCTAAGGCATACTTAATCGCATCTTTTATAGGAAAGTTTCCTAAGCATAAGCTGCAAATATGAATTATAGAATCCTTATCAAATAGTTTTTTATTAATTTCTTTTTTATTTAGCTTTACACTTGATGAATCATTAAAATAAAAGCTATATTTACCATCCTTTATAAAAGCTAAGCCTGTTTTTTCTTTAGGATCTATTATGATATTAGTTGTATCTATATTGTACTTTTTAAAGGCATCAAGTAAAAAGGTAGAAAAAATATCATTACTTAATTTAGTTATGATACTAGCATATCCACCTAGCTTACTAATAGCCGCACATACATTAGCTGGAGCTCCTCCAGCATTTTGTATAAAACTATTATTTTCATATTTAAAATCAATTAAAGCTTCACCTATTGCATAAATCTTTTTCATACCGACACCTTCTAAATTATATTTTAACATTTATATGTTAAATATAAAAGATTTATTTTTCAAATATAACAAAAAAAGGCTTAAATAAGCCTTATATTTGTAATCTATGCGTTATCTGCGATTTTCTTTAGGACTGGTTTATTGACTTCATCAATAATACCATAGTCCATTTCTTTATAGCTCCATAGAGCTCTAGCAATACCATGTTTTTCTAATACTTTATGGATTGCTTCATACCATCTAACCTTAGCGTTTATATCAGCTAGATTGATTACACCATATTCACCACAGTATAATCTTAGGTTGTGCTTTTTAGCAAATGCGATAGCTCCATCAAATAATTTATTAAATACATTATTTACATAATCATCTTCCGATAAGCCAAAGTATAATCCTTTTTCTCCACCCCAGTTTTCATAAACTTTCTTTAGTGGTCCATTCTTTGCCTTTACTACATCTTCTTTATTAAGTGGGAAATTAATTCTAAAATCTAGTGGCATATCTTTAATCCAGTATGCGCCTTGATGTGTAAAGATAAGTGGTTCATAACAGTGGAATGTATAAATTAAATTCTTATCATTAATGATAGGTAATTTAACTAAATCAGATAAGCTATTATTTCTAGTACCACCAAAAATAATTAATACATCCTTATCAATCTTTCTAATTCTATCTACAGCCTCAATTATAGTTTCATTCCAAATAGGTCCAAATTCTTCTTTTGTTACTTCGTTAAGTAATTCAAATACTAACATATCTTTATATTTAGAATATCTATGTGCAAATTCTTCCCAAAGCTTAAAGAATCTTTCTCTAACAGCTCTATCACTAAAGAATTGTACCTTAGATTCATCATCAAATACAAAGCCATATGTTTCATGTAAATCTAAAACCATATTTAAATTATTATTTTTAGCCCACTTGATTGCTCTATCTATATATTTAAATCCATCAGTATAAGTTCCATCCTCTTCTTCAACTAAGTTATAGTCTACAGGAATTCTTACATGATCAAATCCTAAATCTTTTATTCTCTTGAAATCAGCTTCTGAAATAAAAGTTTCATAGTGTTCAATTTCGGGTTCACATTGTGATAACCATCCGCCTATATTTATACCCTTTTTTAGTTCCATATTTATCACCTCAAAAATATTTTACAAAAAAATATCAATTTTTTATACAAAAATTATAAAAAAAATGTTAAAATTCATATTAAAGAAGGCGATATAATGAGTATAAGAAAAGATTTAAAGTACAAAAACTACATAAGTTTAGATGATAATATTGAAAGAAAGAGCTATGAACACGATATAGAAATATATGAAGCTATTAAGGCAGGTAGAATAGAATGGATTGAAAATAAGCTTAAATCTGATCCATTCAAGAAAAGAGAAGACTGGGGTATTCTATCAACTAACGAACATAGAAACTATACATACCACTTCGTTATAACTGCGGCTTTAATCGCAAGATTCTGTATTGAAGGAGGGCTACCTCTAGATGAAGCATATACGATAAGTGATTATTATATTCAAAAGGTTGATTTAACTACTCGTGGTGAACAAATCGCTGAATTATATAAGGAAATGGTTATGGACTATGCCTATAAGATGAAAAACATCGAAACTAAAAATATTTATTCACTACAAATTGTTAAGACTATTGATTATATAAATAACCACCTATATGAAAATATTAAGATTAATGATATCGCAGATCACATTAATCTTAATCAGTTCTATCTATCAACATTATTTAAACAAGAAACCGGAGTTAACTTAAAGGACTTCATTTTAAAGAAGAAAATAGAAACCGCAAGAAACATGATTGATTATTCAGGCTTATCATTTATTGAGATTGCTGAAGAGCTTGGTTTCTGTAGCCAAAGCTACTTTATATTATCATTTAAAAAAATTATTGGTATGACTCCAAAGAAATACCAAGAGAGTGTTAAACAAGCATTTTCTAAAGGAATAGAAAAAAAATAAAACGGCTAAAACTAGCCGTTTTTTATTTTATATGATCTTTGATGATTTTCTCTCTAATGTATAATTATAATGATTATTTCTATACCAGAAATCAAATGTAAAATCATTATCTCCAGCATTAACTAAAACAATTTTTAATTCATTATCATACATTCTTGCAAAGGCATATTGCATATTCCAAATGTTGATTTTTTCATAACCGCCATACATTAAGGCATTAGAGTTTTTCTTAATATTGATTAACTCTTTAATATGATTAGTTAGATCATTATCTTGCATTTTTGTTATATCAATATATGGACGCAAATCATTATCAGACCCATTATGTTTAGTTCCTTCTATACCCCATTCAGATCCATAATATACTGAAGGAATACCTGGAATCATAAACATAAGAGTATATACATTCTTTAAGTTCTCTCTATCTTGAAGTGTATTTACTATTCTATTTACATCATGATTATCTACAAAGTTATAAAGTAATCTATTCTTATATAAACCATATGGGCCAAATTCACGTTCTACTCCATGAGCATATTCAAACATGTTTTTAGAATTAAAAGCACTAAACATTGATTTATATAATGCATAGTTAGTAGTTGAATCAAGTCTATCTAAAAATCTTTGATAATCTCCACTTACTATTTCACCCATTAACCAGAAATCATGTTTTAATGATTTACATCTATCTTTTAATTGATTAAAGAAGTTTAAATCTATTTGATCAGCAGCATCTAATCTTAAACCATCTATATCAAATTCTTTAATCCACATTTCTACCGCATTTAATAAGTGATCGCAAACATATGAGTTTCTTAAATTTAGTTTTACTAAGGAAGTATATCCTCCCCATGTATTATATGAGAAGCCATCATTTCTATCATTATTGGAATTGAAGTTTAAACCATTAAACCAATCACAATGGTAACTCTTCTCTCTATATTGTTGTAGATCCTTAAATGCCCAGAAATCTCTACTTACATGGTTAAAAACGCCATCTAAAACGATTTTTAGGCCTTCGCCTTTAATATATTTACATAATTCTTTAAAGTCTTCATTTGTGCCTAATCTTGAATCAACCTTGTAATAATCAGTTGTATCATAGCCATGGAATTTAGATTCAAATAATGGTCCAAAATAGATTGTGTCAAATCCCATTTCTTTAATATGAGGAATCCATTTATAGATTTCTTTTAATCTATTAACAGGTTCTTTATATTCATTTTCAAATAAGGCATTACATAAACCAAGTGGATAAATATGATATATAATCATAACATCATCTCCTATACACATATGAAAAAATAACTATCTCAAGCGAGCTAGTTATTTTTCTATTTTTAATTAAATTATTCTTTAATTCCAGCCTTAACCATTGCTAAGTATTTTTGAGGGTTAAGTGAAGCTGAACCAATTAGTCCACCATCAACATCTTCTTGCTTTAAGAAGTCAGCGATATTTTCAGGTTTAACAGATCCACCATAAACGATTCTAATATTTTGAGCTTCAGCACCATATAATTCAGCGATTACATCTCTACAGAATTTGCATCTAGATTGTGCAATTTCAGCAGTAGCACTCTTACCTGTACCAATTGCCCATACTGGTTCATAACCAATAACAATCTTAGCTAAATCTTCTTTCTTAACACTTTCAAGTCCAGCCTTT
>JAILIR010000024.1 GCA_024695185.1 bacterium
ATTCACTCCAGTTAGAGGATTTGAAGGAATTAAGGAAGCTACAGTTGAAGTTAACGGATTAAAGATTAACTTATGTGTTGCTTCTTCTACTAAGAATGCTAAGATCATTATGGATCAAATTAAGGCTGGAACATCTAAATACAACTTCATTGAAATCATGGCTTGTCCAGGCGGATGTATCAATGGTGGTGGCCAACCATTTGTTAAACCTATCTTCTTACCAAATGAAGATCTAGACATCATGGAAACTTATAGAGCTAAGCGTGCTTCTGTTCTATATAAAGAAGATGAAGGCAAAGAAGTTAGACGTTCTCACTTAAATAAAGACATTCAAAAATTATATGCTGATTTCTTAGAGAAACCAGGATCTCATAAGTCTCATAAGTATTTACATACTACTTATAATAAAGATAGAGTAAAATTTCCTTGTAAATAATTGTATAAATATTAAAGGGTAGATTAAGTTCTACCCTTTTTTATGTTATAATGAATTTGAGGTGATTGTTATGTATGATTCTTATGCATCAATTAACTTTATAAGACGTCAAGTATTTAAAGAGGTTGCGAAGATTGCTTATAGTGGTAACTATGAAGATTTAAATGATATACCTTATATTATGCTTAATGGTAAAGCAAAATATAGAGAATCAATTTTCTTAGAGCGTGCAATTGTTGCGGAACGTATTAGACTTGCTATAGGACTTCCAGTACGATCTGCTGATGAACATGGTCCACTATCAAAAGGAATACACGAAGCAATTAAACCAGAAAGATTCTATACAGATCCACTTATTAATGTAATAGATTTTGCATGTAATGCTTGTCCTACAGAATCCTACTATGTAAGTGATTCATGTGTAGGTTGCCTAGCTAACCCTTGTTCTAACATTTGTAAGGTAGGGGCAATTAAAATTGTTAATGGTAGATCAGTAATAAATCAAGATATATGTGTTAAGTGTGGCAAGTGTAAGGAAGTATGTCCTTATGATGCGATTATTCATAGACAACGTCCTTGTGAAAAAGCATGCGAAATGCATGCAATAGAATCAGATAGTGATGGAAAAGCAAAAATAAATTATGAAAAATGTGTAGCTTGTGGAATGTGTATTGTTAACTGTCCATTTGGAGCTATTGCCGATAAATCACAAATAGTTCAAGTTATTGAAGCTATTAAATCAGATACAAAAGTTTATGCAATAGTAGCTCCAGCATTTAGTGCCCAATTTGGTCCTAAAGTCACTTTAGATAACATTGGTGATTGTCTAAAACAATTAGGCTTTGATGATTTCTTTGAAGTTGCTATAGGTGCTGATCTATGCTCTATAGATGAAGCACATGAATTTATGGAGAAAGTTCCAAATGAAATTAAATTTATGGCTACTTCTTGTTGCCCTAGTTGGTCCAGGATGGCTAAGCATGAGTTCCCTGAATTTAAAGATAATATTTCCATGACTTTAACACCAATGATTCTAACCGCAAAAGCTGTTAAAACTGAACATCCAAATAGTAAGGTTGTATTTATTGGACCATGTTCTGCTAAAAAGCTTGAAGTGTTAAAAAAGAAAAATGGTGGTTCTGTTGATTTTGTTTTAACATTTGAAGAATTAATGGGTATGATTCAAGCAAAGGATATTGATTTATCTAGACTAGAATCAACAAATAAAATTAGTGATTCTTCTCCATTTGGTAAAGGCTTTGCGGTAACTGGAGGAGTAGCTAAAAGTGTACTAGAAGTCATTAAAGAAAAAGAGCCTAATAGAGAAGTTAAAACATATTGTGCTAAAGGCTTAGAAGAGTGTAGAAAAATGCTTAAAGACGCCAAAAACGGCTTATATGATGGTTACCTTTTAGAAGGTATGGCTTGCCATATGGGTTGTGTTAGTGGTGCAGGTACTATATCAGTTCCTAATAAAGCAAAAGTCCTAATTGAAATGGAAATGAAGAAAGATAATTCTAATCCTTTAGATAGTAAATATGCTGATAAATTAGATATAATTAGAAAATATAAAAAAGAAAATGAATCCGATTAAGGATTCATTTTTTTATGATAAACTAAAGTCCTGATCATAATTAATAATTATCTTATAATTACTATCTAGTGCTTCTGTTTCTTCTTTTATTTTTCTAATTGTTTCTTCTGGATTATTATCATCAAATGATATAACCAAATCATAATTTATTAACATTAAATCTTTATCGATATAGAATCCATGAATTTGTAAGACTGTATCA
>JAILIR010000028.1 GCA_024695185.1 bacterium
CCTTATCATTATATTTTTCATATAATTCTTCTAACTCTTTATATTGAGGAGTAAATCCGCATCCAGTATCTGAATTTATAATAAGTAATACTTTACTTTTATATATACTTAATTATACTTCTTTGCCTTTATAATTTAAAACTTTATAATCTAATACGTTCATAATTAATCCTCCTTATTCACTTATTAATAATTTTTCAATTTTTTCTTTCTTTTTAACTAAGATGCATCCACCATTATGATCTTCATTTAAAATGTGTTCCGTTCTAATTATATTAAATAATTTGGAATTGATAGCATCTTTCAAACTATTATTTTTTAAATTGATATCTGAATATGGTGAGAATGGACAAGGTTCAGCACCACCATGCGCATTGATATGGAAGAATCCTCTACCAGCCGCAACACATCCACCATAATTCTTTTCATCTCCAGGAAAAGATATATAAATCATTTCTCCAATAGTTTGCCTTAGTTCATTTATTCTATTCTCTAGATATAATCTATCATTATCATCTAATTCTAATGATTCACTATCTTTATCCATTGCTGTAAATTCAACAAATATAACCGCCTTACATCCTTTAATTTTTAGATCATCTAAG
The DNA here is from genome assembly GCA_024695185.1 of bacterium. Classification (GTDB taxonomy): domain Bacteria; phylum Bacillota_I; class Bacilli_A; order Acholeplasmatales; family JAEDCM01; genus RGIG10196. The sequence goes on from JAILIR010000028.1 coordinate 606, forward strand.
AATTCATTAGATGTAATTTCTTTCAAGTTGTTCTTAGTTACTGTAATAGATGAGCCAAAGATAATTCCTCTATTTTTAAACTCAACCATATTTTTAACTAATTTATCATAAATGCCTTTGCCACGCCTTAAATCAGTTGTTTCTTGGTTGCCTTCGATACTTAGTATTGGAACTAAGTTTCTATTCTTTTTAAACATATCATAATAATGATCATTTAATATAGTTCCATTTGTGAATATAGGAAACATTATTTCTTTTACTTTACCAGCTTCTTTAATAACATCTATTCTAAAGAATGGTTCACCACCAGCTAGTAGAATAAAATTGATTCCTAAATCTCTTGCTTCTATAAATACTTTAGCCCATTCTTCTTTTGTAAGTAGCTTTGTAGGAACACAATCATTTGTTTGATTGTTACTTCTAGAATAACAGCCAGCGCAGTGTAAATTGCACTGGCTTGTTATACTAGCTATTAAAAAAGGAGGGACATGTAAGTTGTTCGCTTCTTCTTTTTTTCTGATTTTACTTGCTCTCTTGCTTGCTTTCGCAAACTTTAACATGAATATTGATTCTTTAGGATTCTTTAAAGTATTTTTAATAATACTTGATACTAAAGATTCTATGTTTTTAGACATATAAGTCTGTAAATCAAATTTAGTCTCTTCCATCTTCTATAACACCCTTCACAAATTCTCTTAAAGCAAGTAAATCATCATCATTTGGTCTATTCTTATGCATGCCCATGAATCTTCCTGGGACATGGAATTCTTTATCTGATATTTTTATATTATTCTTTTTAGCAAGCTTCTTCATTTTCTTATAGCTTGATTTTTTAATACCAGCTGTACTTATATTTACTAATAATCTTATTTTACTAGCATTTTCATTAATGTATTTTTTTACATTAAAATCAATGCCCGCCCAATAAATAGCATTGCATATAAACAATATATCAACATCTTTATCTAAATTGTTGGTTATATCAAGTGCTTCTTTTTCTAATTCTTCTCCTATAGCCATAGCTAGCTTTTTAGAATTACCTGTTTTTGAATAGTAACGTACCTCGATATTCATAAAAACACCTCCGATTAGTTGTATACAATTAATTTATACCACAAAAATCAATTGTATACAACTGATTTTGCAAAATTTCTTTAAAAAAATTAAAAGGCAATTTAAAAATTGCCTCAAAATAATGTTAATCTATCATCAACATATGATACTTGTCTAGCTTCTTTAATTATATCATCTTTTTTACTATTACCTATTAAAAATGGAGAGTTTGGATCATGCAAATTATTATTTTTTCTAATTGTTTCTTCTTTGCCATTAGCATAACAATATTTGCATAAATGCAAACACGAATTATAACTGCCTACATCCTTAGATAAATAACATGAACCATATTCTTTTCTTGCTTCCCATTTCTCTCTAACCACTAAATCATTATTAATAGATGCTTCATAATCTTCAATTCTCA
>JAILIR010000044.1 GCA_024695185.1 bacterium
CAATTTAGCTTTACCTATTTAACAAAATATATAGATTCGCTACTTGAATTTAGTGATTTAAATAAAGAAATAGATAGATGCATCTTAGATGATCTAACTATTAGTGATAATGCTTCAATGGATTTAGTAAGAATTAGAAGACAAATTAAGTTATTAGAAGTAAGATTAAAAAATAAGCTTCAAGAAATTATATCAAGTAAAAGAGAAATGCTTGTTGATACAAATGTATCAGTTAAAAATGATAGATTATGTCTATGCGTTAAGCAAGAATATAAGAATACTTTTAAAGGTATAATTCATGAAACTAGTAAAACAGGTTTAACTATTTATATTGAACCACAAGCTACATATGAAATTAATAATGAGCTTATTAGTGAACAAAATCATGAAAAAGAAGAAATTAATAAAATATTAATGATGTTATCAAGTAATATTAGTTCATATGCTGATGAATTATTATTTAATCTTGATAATATTACTCATCTTGATTTAATAAGCGCTAAAGCTAATTATGGTATTAACGATAATAAACCAGAATTGAATAATAATGGTTTTATTGAACTAGTTAATGCCTATCATCCATTATTAGAAAAAGCTAAGGCTGTACCACTAAATATAAATTTAGGTAATAAGTATAAAACAATAATTATCACAGGACCTAATACAGGTGGTAAGACAGTAAGCTTAAAGACTGTAGGCTTACTAACATTAATGGCTCAAGCTGGAATCCTAATTCCATGTAAAAGCGCTAAAATAGCCGTTTTCGATAATATATTCTCAGATATTGGTGATGAACAATCTATTGAACAAAGTCTATCGACTTTCTCAAGTCATATGAAAAAAATAGTTAATATTGTTAATAATATTAATGATAATTCATTAGTACTTTTAGATGAGCTTGGTGGAGGAACTGACCCAGTTGAAGGTTCAGCTTTGGCTATAAGTCTTCTTAACTATTTCATGGAAAAGAATGCGAGAATAATTATTACTACTCACTATCCATCTTTAAAAGAATATGGATATGAAAATCCTAATATATTAAATGCTAGTATGGAATTCAATGAAGAAACCTATATGCCTACATATAGATTACTTTTAGGTATATCAGGTAAATCTAATGCCTTCTTAATTAGTAAGCACTTAGGTTTAGATGAATCTATTATAAGTGATGCGGATAAATACTTGTATAGTGATAATAGTGATTCTCTTTTAATGAAAAATGTTGAAGAAAAGGGTCTACAATTAAATAAGCTAATTGAAGAAAATGAAAATCTTAAAAAGGAAATCATAAAAGAAAAGAATAAATATGCATCAATGGTTAAGGATTTAGAGATGAAACAAGCTGAAATTATTAAGCGTGCTAAAGATGATGCTAAAACTATTTATGATGAAGCAAGAAATAAAGCTAGTGAGCTTATGAAGGAAGTTGAAAACCTACTTAATGAAAATACTAAGCTTAATGATGTTGCGACTGTTAAACATAAGATTAACACTTTAAAAACAGAAAAAGAAGTTAACTTAAATATTAAAGAGCTTAATGTAGGTGATACAGTTACTATTATCCCTTATGAATGTAATGGTGAAATAGTTGCTATAAACAAAGATAAATATAAGGTTAGATTTGGTAACCTTGAAAAAGAATTTAAACTAACTGAACTTAAATATGCTTATACAGAAATCAAAAAAGAAATAAAACCTAAAAAATATACCGATAAAGTATTTAAATCGGTATCTACTAAACTAGATTTAAGAGGCTTTAGATATGAAGATGCCTATATAGCACTAGATAAATACATTGATGATTGTATTTGTGCTAAACTACCAAGCTGTACAATTATTCATGGCTTTGGTACAGGCACTATTAGAAAACTAGTATGGGACTATCTAAAAAATAATAAATTTGTTAAAGAATATAGGTATGGTGGAGAAGGAGAAGGACTTAATGGTGCAACCGTAGTCTACTTTAAATAATGGATGGCTTACTTATATTAAACAAAGATAAAGGTATGACTAGTTTTGATTGTATAAGCGCATTAAGAAAAAAATTAGGTATAAAAAAAATAGGTCATACAGGTACTTTGGATAAGGAAGTATCTGGTGTATTAGTTGTATGTGTAGGACGTGCTACTAAGCTTGTTGATATATTAGTAGATCATGAAAAGATATATAACTGTACTATGAAGTTAGGTGTTAAAACAAAAACTGATGATGTATTTGGTGAAGTGATAGAAGAAAAAGCTCCATTAGTTCATTCAAATGAAGAAATAGATAAAGTATTAGATTCTTTTATTGGAACATATATGCAAATACCACCAATGTATTCATCAGTTAAAATTAATGGTAAAAAGCTATATCAATATGCCGTTAAAGATATTGAAATAGATAGGAGTCCAAGAAATATAACAATCTATGAATTAAATAGAGTTAGTGAAATTTCAGATAATGAATTTAGCTTTACTGTTAGATCATCTAAAGGCTTATATGTAAGAACTCTATGTAGTGATATAGCTTCTAAGCTTAATGAACTTGGCACTATGAAAAGCCTTATTAGGGCTAAATTAGGCGATTATTCACTAGCTGAAGCTAAAACATTAGATAACATTTTGGAAAGTGATATAATACCTTTAGAATCTGTTTTAGATAAGTTTCCTAAAGTAGAAGTTAAAGATTATTTAATACCTTTAATCAAAAATGGTATTACACTTGATGAAAGACAAACAGATTTAAAAGAAGTATTTAGTGTCACTAATAATGGTAAAATACTTGCATTATATAAGC
>JAILIR010000046.1 GCA_024695185.1 bacterium
GATTGTAGTATATTCAGTGTGGCTTCCATGAGTTCCAAATGTATAAACAGTATATTCGTTATTATTCACAATAACTAAACCATTTGCAGGATTCATTTGTTCATGAACATTAATATTACCATTACCCTTAACTAAAGCTAATCTAATATCATCATCATTAGCATGTTTATCCTTCTTAAAGTCAATTACATTACATAGTGAACCACTAACTACACCATCAACATATAAGCTATTAGTAACTTCATTAATTAAATAGTGGAAATTATCAACCTTACTAATCTTTGATGTTAAGATATTCATCTTATATGTTTCAATTTGTAAGTACTTACCTTGATAGAATATATCATATGAATCATTAACTGATACTTCTTTTCTAGTTTGGAATAAATAATATTTATCACTGAAAATTGATGAAGCTATAGGTGTAATAACATTAACTAGCTTTTCACCTTTATAGATATATAATCTATCTCCAACAGATTTTACAAAGTATCCTTCTAAACCATAAATTTCTCCAGGAATGACACTCTCTTTAATCTTTCCGTAGTTCTCATAATATTCTTCATATGTAAGACATCCATATTTTTCTACATAATTTGGATCAGTTAAGCTTGATTTTTCAATTAAGTAGTAATATATAGATTCTGTTTTTAAAACACCCTCTAGATAAGTTGTGATCCTAAATGATAAGTTATAGATCTTATTCATTTCCATAGTATCTTTAGTGAAGATATTTTCAGTTCCATTACTTGAGAATAAAATATCCATAACTGTTGTTTTTTCTAGTAGCTTTCTACCATCAGCTAGATATACTTCATAAGCATAGCGATCATTACTATCCTTATCATATCTAACTAAAAAGGCAGAATCATTTTTAATTTCAATTTTAGTGATATCTGTTTTTGCTAGAGTTAAAACTAATTTATCATCTAATCTAAAGTTATAGAAATAGTAGTTTTCACTATCACTAGCAACAATTAAATAGTTATTAGATGTTTCTACCACTAAATCCTTAAATATTTCAACTATTTCTGTTTTTGTTGCACTTTGTTTTAGATAATCATTATATTCAATAGCAACATCTTTGAAATAGTCTTTTCCAACGATACTATTTTGGTTTTTACCACATGCTGTAAGCAAAACAGCTAGAGATACAACACTAGCAAAACCAAATGCTCTTTTGATTTTCATCTTCTCACTCTCCTTATAATTTAATAAAAATCAATTTATATTATATAATATAAAAACTATAATTTCTATAATTTTGTAAAAAAATAGTAAATTTAACTCTCTTTTATCAATAAATTATCCTTATTTTATTAATTATGTTATAATAATTAATGGTGATTAATATGATTTTAATGAAAGATATCGTTTATGAAGGAGATAAAAGACTACATGAAGTATGTAAGCCTGTAGAGCTTCCTATTAGTGAAGAGGATGCAAATACTTTACGTAGCTTATTAGAATATGTTGTGAACTCTCAAGATGAAGAGGCTGTAAGCAAATATAAAATAAGACCAGCTGTAGGTCTTGCGGCACCACAAATAGGTGTACTTAAAAGAATGTTTGCGATAGTTTGTTATGATGAGAATGATAAATTATATATCCTACCTTTAGTTAATCCTAAAATCCTAGAACATAGCGAGGAAAAGGTTTATCTAAATGGTGGAGAAGGGTGCATTTCTGTAACTCGTCCAACAAATGGATTAACACCAAGATATAAATGGATAAAATTTGAAGCAATCCAATGGAATTATAAAAGAAAAGTATTTGAGAAAATTAGAATGAAATTAGAAGGATACCTATCAATAGTATTCCAACATGAATATGATCACTTAGAAGGTATATTATATGTTGATAAAATGTATAATAAGCTTCCTGATTGTAAGCCTGTAGTTGAAGAAGGCGAGGAAGAAATAACTGAAGAAAATAAAGAACCAGAAGACAAATAATCTTCTGGTTTTTTTAGTCTAAATATATCACATTTCCAACTATATCAATTGAACTGCCTACATTTACATCTTTTAAATAAAGCGTACTTCCGCCTAAATCTATTTCTACTACAAGCCCTGAACGAATACCTACATTTGAAATAGTAATATCTTTGCTTAAAGATATATCTTTTTCTAAAGTTATAAATGCTTTATTTGTTGTAGTTTGGGTTGTATTAATAGATAGAGAACTATAATTTGAAGGTATATAGTCAATATAGAATTTAGTAATAGAATCATTACTACAAGTTAAATT
>JAILIR010000085.1 GCA_024695185.1 bacterium
GAAAGCTATGATGGACCATCTCTAATCATCGCTTATGCACCATGTATCAACCATGGTATTAAGGGTGGATTATTCAATGCACAAAAGGAAGCTAAGTTAGCTACTGAATGTGGATACTGGCCAATCTTCAGATATGACCCAAGATTAGAAGCTGAAGGTAAGAACCCATTACAAATGGACTGCAAAGAACCAGATTGGTCTAAGTACAATGACTTCCTAATGAACGAAACTAGATATTCTCAATTAACAAAGGTTAACCCTAAAGAAGCAGAAGCTTTATTAAAGGCTAACTTAGAAGATGCTAAACATCGTTGGGAAATGTATCAAAGATACTTAAAGATGGATTATTCAAAAGCTGAATAATAGACATAAACAATTCATATAAATAAAACTCAGGTGTAAAAGCCTGAGTTTTTCTTATGATTTTTTGATAAAATTTACTAAAAAATAGCTTTTTTTGTTATCAATAATATATAATATAGATGGTAGGGAGTGATAACATGAACACATTTGAGTGTATTGAAAAAAGATATAGCTATAGAGGCAAATATAGTAATGAATTAATTCCTAAAGAAGATTTAATTAAAATATTGGAAGCAGGACTAAATGCACCATCAGGATGTAATAAACAAACTACATCATTAATATGTGTAGATGATAAAGAAATACTTGATAAACTATATAGTGTAATAGTTCCCAAAACAGGTAATATTGCTCCAGCAATGATTTGTGTTTTAACTGAAAGAATTAATGCATATAGAGATAAATGTTTTGCTATTCAGGATTATTCAGCAGCCATAGAAAATATGTTACTTGCAATAACAGATCTAGGCTATGCAAGTTGTTGGGTAGAAGGACATATTACTGATGATGATAGAATTTGTGATAAGATGGCTAGTATTCTAAATGTTCCATCTAACTATGATTTAGTATGTTATTTACCTGTTGGTAAACCTATAGAGACAACAAAAAAAGTAAATAAAAAGGCGTTTGAAGAACGCGCTTGGTTTAATGGTTATAAGAAATAAAAAACGGCTTTTATAAGCCGTTTTATTGTTTTCTAATTACACCTTGTTCAATAGCTTTATCAGCTACAGCTTTGCTTACTGCAAGAACTACTCTCTTATCAAATGGAGATGGTACAATGTAATCTGGAGAAAGTTCATTATCAGCAATTACATTAGCAATTGCATAGCTTGCAGCAACTTTCATTTCTTCAGTAATCTTTGTAGCATGAGCATCTAGAGCACCTCTAAAAATACCAGGGAATGCTAGTACGTTATTGATTTGGTTAGGGAAATCACTACGTCCTGTACCAACGATATAAGCACCAGCTTCTTTAGCATCTGTAGGCATAATTTCTGGTGTTGGATTAGCTAGGGCAAAGATGAATGGATCTTTAGCCATTGATTTAACCATATCTTTTGTTACTAAACCTGGAGCAGATACACCAACAAACATATTTGCACCAACTAGTGCACTTGCAAGTGTTCCATCACCTGATTCAGGTGAGTCAAGAATTCCTTCATCTAATAATTCTTTAACTACAAAGTTATATGTATCATATTTTTTCTTATCAATAACACCTTTAGAGTTTGTTGCATAAACTTTAGCAACACCAATCTTTTTTAACATTCTAGCAATAGAAGAACCAGCAGCACCCATACCTGACATAACTACTTTAATATCACTTGCTTTTTTCTTAGTTAATCTTAAACAGTTAATTAAAGCAGCAACTACGATAATAGCTGTACCATGTTGATCATCATGGAATACTGGAATATCTAATTCCTCTTTTAACTTTCTTTCAATAGTAACACAACGTGGAGCTGAAATATCTTCTAGATTAATTGCTCCAAATGTTGGTGCTAAGATTTTACAAGTTTTAATAATTTCATCAGGATCTTGAGTATCCAAGCATACTGGAATAGAATCAATCTTACCAAATTCTTTAAGTAATATTGATTTACCTTCCATAACTGGCATTGCTGCATAAGGTCCAATGTTACCTAAACCTAAAACAGCAGAACCATCTGTAATAACTGCTACGATATTTCCACGTGAAGTATATTTATAAGAATCATTAACATTTTCTTTAATTCTTAAACATGGTTCAGCAACACCTGGAGTGTATGCGATTGATAAGTCATCTTTATTTTCTAGTTTAACTTTAGAAATAACTTCAATTTTTCCTTTATGAGTTTCATGTAATTTAAGTGATTCAGCTTTGTAATCCATTTTTAAATCTTCCTTTCAAATATATCATTATTATAGTAATCATATGCTAGAGTAATAGGGAAATTCTCTACCTCTAATCTTTTAATTGATTCAGTTCCTAAATCAGAAAATGCGATAATGTCGCACTTTTTTACACATTTAGAAAGAAGTGCACCACATCCACCAGTAGTGATAAAATATAGTATTTTATCTTTTTGGTATACCTCTTTACAAGATGCACCCCTAGGTCCTTTACCTATTGTTCCAATAACGCCAAACTCTTTCATAAGATAAGCAAACTTATCCATACGAGAAGCAGTAGTTGGTCCAATTGATCCTACAGCCTTATTAGGTGGAGTAGGAGTAGGCCCTGCATAATATATTAAACTATTAGCGAAATCTACAGGTAATTTTTCACCCTTCTTATACATTTCTTCTAATCTCATATGCGCAGCATCTCTAGCAGTGTATATTACACCAGTATAATAAATAGTATCTCCTGCTTTATTATTATCAAACATTATAATATCACCTCTTTATGTCTATGAGCATGACATTGTATAGTTAGTGCAACAGGTAAGCTTGCGATATGACAAGGATAATAATTAATCTTTACAGCAAGACAAGTAGTATCACCCTTTAAACCCATAGGTCCAACCTTAGTTGCATTTACTAAATCATAAATCTCTTTTTCTAATTTAGCTATTTTTTCATCGCTAGAAGAATCATTCATATCTCTAAGTAGTGCTTCCTTACTCATTAGAGCAGCTTTATCCATAGTACCACCAATACCAATACCTAAAACAAGTGGAGGACATGGTCTACCACCAGCCTCAACGACACTATCAACAACAAACTTTTTAATGCCATCAATACCATCGCTTGGATTAAGCATCTTTATTTTACTCATATTTTCACTTCCAGCACCCTTTAAACAGATAGATAATTTTAGCTTATCCCCATCAACTATTTTATAATAGATGATAGCTGGAGTGTTATCATTTGTGTTAATTCTATCAATAGGATTTTTAACTACAGATTTTCTTAAAAAGGCTTCGGTATAAGCTTTTCTAACTCCTTCATTGATGGCATCATCAATGTTTGAGTTAACATAAACCTCTCTACCTATTTCAACAAAAACTAATACTAATCCTGTATCTTGACACATAGGAATGAATTCATCTTTTGCTAGTTTATCATTTTCTATTATTTGACATAATATGTTTTTAGCAATAGAATCACTTTCTTTTTCCTTAGCATCAACTATCTTATTTAAGACATCGTCATTAATAAAATATGCGGCATCAACACAACATTTATATATAGAATTTGTGATTAATTTTGAATCAATTTCTCGCATAAGAAAAACACCTCGAAAACTATTATACTATACTTTGATTTCAAATAAAATATTTTTTAAAAAATATACTTGCATTATATAATTAATAATGTTATAATAAAAAGGCCGAAGTAGGAACTATGGTTTTTATAAAACTATGGCAAAGGAGTGAAATTATGAAGAAAGATATACATCCACAATACAACAAAATAACTGTTACTTGTACAACTTGTGGCGCACAATTTGAAACTGGTTCAACATTAAAAGAATTAAGAGTTGATACTTGTTCTAATTGTCATCCTTACTATACTGGTAAGCAAACATTTACACAAGCTGCTGGACGTGTTGAAAAATTCAAACAACGTTACAACATTAAGTAATTAAGTATAAATGCAACTGAGAAATCAGTTGTTTTTTTTCCTTGAAATAAAGGCGGTGAAATAACATGGATATTAAGTTTATGAAATCAGCATATAATGAGGCAACTAAGGCGTTTCTTAAAGATGAAATACCTGTAGGTTGTGTAATAGTTAAAGATGGTAAAATAATAGCTCGTGCTCATAACTTAAGAGAGTCAACACAACTAGTTACACATCATGCAGAAATATTAGCTATAACTAAAGCAAATAAGAAACTAAATAGTTGGAGATTAGATGACTGTGATATCTATGTTACACTTGAACCTTGTCCAATGTGTTTTAGCGCTATTATTCAAGCAAGATTTAAAAACTTATATTTTGGTGCCTATGATAAAAAAGCTGGTGCTTGTGGATCTATCATTAACCTAAGTGATTATAAATTTAATCACAGTGTAAATGTAGTTGGTGGAATAATGGAAGATGATTGTTCCAAATTAATAAGCGAGTTTTTTAAGACCTTAAGGTCTTGATTATAAATAATCTTTATGATACAATATGAGCGTATCACCCAAGGAGTGTGGGTGAACCAGGTCAGGTCAGGAATGGAGCAGCCTTAAGCTTCTCATTCTTGTGGGTGGTACACTATATGATAATTAAGCGATTTTATGAAATCATTTTCAAAATTGCTTTTTTTTATTTTTTATTTAAAATAAAAAACTAATATGTTATAATGAAGCCGAGGTGTTTATAATGAAATATAACGAAAAACAATTTTATCAATCAAAAACTGAACCATTTGAAACACAAGAAATGGAAAATGGATCAAAAATCGAACTACATTACATGAATGAAGAACCATTCTATATGGAAAATATTAATAAATCTAGATTCTTAGCATGGGCTAGTGCTGATGGTAAGAACTATAAGCTTTTTGTAGATAAGGGTTTATACGAAGAAACTAGTGAATTATATTCAAAGGATGTAAATGAAATTTGGATGAGTTTCTGGGCTAAGATAGATAAGATGAGAAAGAATTACATTTTCTATATCATGTTACCAATGCTTGCCGTATTCTTAATCGCATTCATTTTGATTTCAATTTTAATTCCAAATACAATGTGGGTTTTAATTGTAGCTTTAGTTGTAGTATTATTTGGTAGCTTATTTGCTTCATCAATGCTAAGCAGAAAAATGCAAATGGCTAATATCAATGCAGCTAATGAAGTTAGAAACAAAATTGGTATTGAAAAGTTTAAGGCAATTGTTGAAGCACAAGATAAATACATCGAAAAATATTATGCTGATTTACAAGCAAAATATGAAGAAGAAGATAGATTAGCTGAAGAAACTCAAAACTTAGATGAAATTGAAGCTATAGAAAACGATAAAAAAGTTGATGACTCTGAACTTACAGTTA
>JAILIR010000094.1 GCA_024695185.1 bacterium
AAAAACCTACAAGAAACTAATAGTTCAAATATAACTACAGGTAAAAGTATTTTAGTTATAGGCGCAGGAGATACATCAGAAGAAGTTATAAGCTATGCCTTAAGAGAAAATGCGAAAATGATAGCTTTAATTGATTATAAGGATATGCCTAAGCTAAAACGAACAACTTCATGGCCTTTCGCAGATGATTCTATAAATTACGTTAGTGAAGCTATTAAAGAAGTTAGAGTTAAAACATTTATGGATCCTAGAAGCTTTAATATGACAGTTAAAGAAATAACAGGTGAAAAAGAAGTATTATCAGCTAAAATTTGTAATGTAAAGTGGGTTAGTGATAAACCAGTAATTCTAGACCATGAACAAGAGTTCCCTCTTGATATGGTCATAGTATCAGTTGGTAATATTGGTTATGAAGAAGATTTAATTAACTATTTTGATTTAGATTTAGTTAATAAGCTAGTTGATGAACATAACCATAAAAATAGTAATAATATCTTTATATGTGGTGATGCCTTAATTAATAACGGTATTACAGCTTTAGCTATTAAAGATGGTATTACTTGCGCAAAGGAGGTTATAAAATACCTTGAAGCTTAGTGTTAAATGGAGTATATTAGGATTTTTAATTCCTATTATTGGCGTAATTATCGGACATTTCTTAATTAAAAAGAATGAATATGTATTTAGAAGTATAAGAAGAGGTTCAGCATTATCGACAATAATTGTCGTTATTGCTGGAGCTATATTAATATATTATTTTGCCTTCAAGTAAAATAATAAAAAAAAAGGTTGAAAAACATATTTAAAAAATGTATAATAAATATTGCGGTAAACAAAAGGCAGTAAAAATAGGGCCATAGCCAAGCGGTAAGGCAAAGGACTTTGACTCCTTCATCGTAGGTTCGAATCCTGCTGGCCCTGCCACTATGTTTATCAAATTTTATTATGCGGGTGTGGCGAAATTGGCAGACGCACTAGACTTAGGATCTAGCGCCTTCGGCGTGCAGGTTCGACTCCTGTCACCCGCACCACTATTTTCATGATTGATATTGTATCAATCTTTTTTTTACCTTTAAAATACTATATAATTTAAATATAAGGAGTCGATATTATGTGGAGTAAGGAAAAACCAAATTATGGTGATCAAATAAGAGTAAATAGAGGACTATATTTTCATCATGGTATTTATGTTAGTGATGATGAAGTAATTCAATATGCTTCTCCTAAGGTTAGTGAAATTTCTCCTGAAACAGCTTTAATAATTTCTACATCCTTAGCTGAATTTTTAAAAGGCGGAGAAGTAGAGGTTAGAAAGTATAATAGTGATGAACTTAAGGAAGTTAGAAGTAAAGGAGAGATTGTGAAATTTGCTAGATCTCAATTAGGCACTGGTTTAGGTGAATATCATTTGCTTGATAATAACTGTGAACATTTTTCTAATTACTGTGCATTTGGAAAGAAAGTTAGTAATCAAGTAGATGATATATTAGGAATGTTATTTGGAAGGTAGGGGTTATATGAATAAAGATTTAATCACGGTTTTATTAATAGATGGTATAGCTTTATTTATTATTCATTATACTTTTTTAACGAGCTCTTTTATGCTTAAGGAAAAGAATAAATCTAATACCTTCTTAAAGATAATGTTATATGTAATATTCTTTTCAGCAATACTAGATATCTTATCATATATATTTGATACAAAATATGGCGTACTTAAGGCAAATTCATTTAGTACAGTTATTATTTATATTACGTGTAGCTTAATAAGAATAGGAATGCTTGCGGGTTTAATTTGTTTTGATTTATATTTTTCATATCGTTTAAATGGCCATGTAGATAGAAGAAGGTTTTATACCTCTAATATCATTATGACTATAGGTGTTATTTGTTTATTTGTTAATATATTTACACCATTTGTATTTGATGTAGTTGATTCAAGCTTTACTAGAGGTGGCTTTGGCTATTATATATTCTATATATTAGCTTTAGTAATACTTTTAGATACTTTTGGTTTTTATATCTATGCTAGAATTAGAGGAGGACTTTTAAAGTTCTTCCCTGTATGGTTTTTCTTATTACCAATGGTAGTTTCAGCTATAGCACAATATTTCTTACCTGATATATCTACTATATGGATTGGCGCAGCTTTAACTGTAGATTTCTTATTTATGGCACTTCAAAATGATACCTTATTTAGAGATAGATTAACAAAGTTATATAATAGAATGTTTTTGGATTTACTTAAAAATGTAATGGAAAAAGCAAGTAAAAGTAAAAACTTTACAGCGATGATGTTAGATTTAAATGGTTTTAAATTAATTAATGATAATTTTGGTCATGCCGTAGGTGATGAAGCTTTAATAGTAACTGGTGATTTACTAAGAGAAGCAGTTGGATCATATGGAGCAGTTATAAGATTTGCAGGTGATGAATTTATTGTTATATTAAATACCCAAAATGATGCTTTAACGAAAAAAATAGTAGATAATATAGAAAAAGTATTTGATAACTTTAATAAAGCTAAAAAAGCTCAGTATGAATTATCAATATCTTTAGGCTATTCAAAGGTAGATTTAAAGAATAGTAGTATTGATGATATCATGAAAGATATTGATGAAAAGATGTATTTAGATAAACAAGAAAAGCATAAAGCTCACCCTGAGTGGGATAGAAAGTAATTATTTATTGTATAAATAAAATGTGATATACTAATTATAGATTGAGAAAGGAGTGGTAAAATGGGATTTATTGGTAAAATGGTAGGAAAAGCTGTAAATGACGCCATTTATAAAGCTAGTGATGGCAAGAAAATGGTTAGTACTGATTATTCTAAAGCAGCTATAAATATCATAAAACATAAGATAGAAAACATAACATTCTTTGTTTCTATTATTACTACCTTAGTATTCTTAGGCTTCTATGGATTTATGATCTATACAAAGCATGATTCAGTAGTAAATATAGTAATTTATTCTGTTTTATCTTTTCTATTAATCGCATCTACTATATTAGATATTATTATATTTAGTGCTAGTAGAAAGGAAATGAATTTCTTAAAGAGAAGAAACTTTGTTCTCTATAAAAAAGTTAAAAGAAATTCTTTATTAATATTTAAATTAGTAATTAAATTATTCTCTATTGGTTATGCCTTCTTTATTGTAGCTAGATATGGGCAAACTACAGGTAGAATTATATCAATAGTAATGTCTATAGTAGCACTAATTGTACAACTAGCCATTCATTTTATCGCATGCTTTGTTACGGATTGTATTAATTATATGGTTTTAGGTATCACAATGGATGTTGATAATAGTGGTATATTATTCTTAGTAGATAAAAATAAGCATGAAAAAACAGCTTCTAATGAATATTTAAGAACTAAATCTGATAAAAAGATTTTAGAGGAACTAGAAGCTCAGATGGCTAAGGATAAAGATATTAAAGATGAAGATGATGAAATAAAGATTAAATATGGCAAATATAAACTAGAATGTAATGATAAAGCCAAACAAATGTTATCTAATGAAAAACGTTTAGATCAAGAAATAAAGAGTGCTATAGATAAATACAATAATACCTTTGAATCCAATGAACCAATTGATGAGGTTGGTTATGTTATTAAGATGGTTAATGATGTATTTAATAAAAAATATGATGGATTAAGTGAAGAAGCATATATAAATGCGATAGCCTTTATCATTTACTATAATAGCTATTATGATACATCTAAAAAATATAATGAATCTAATGAAAAATATGTTGTTGGTAAGATTTTAGTAGATATTGATGGTTTAAAAGAATATATAGAAAAGAATAAGTAACAAAAAAAGAATCCAATTTTTCTGGATTCTTTTTTAAATATCTTTGATTGTGCAGAAGCCAATTGGTGTTTCATCAAATGGCTTAACCCCCGACCATTTACAACCAGTGATTATTACTTGGTCTGTAAAATCCCAACCAACTCTTAAATCTGGATCTTTAGAGTATGGCTTAATTTTTATTTTAAATTTTACTAATCCTATATTTCCATATAATTTGTCGGCTAGGGCTTCTGCATATTTTTCCATATCGCCTTTAGAATCAAACACTTTAAGTGTACGCATGCTGTCAGCTAAGCTTCCTTGGCGAGATCTAAATAGAAATTTTTTCATATTATCGCCCTTTCTTTTTTTTTGGTATGTAATTTATAGTATTAAAATAGGACTTACTGCTTTAGAGTTATCAACATAACACAAAACAAACCTATTGAAGGATATCTTTAATTTTATTATATACCATTTTTGTGAAAATGCAAACTTTTTGAAGTATTTTTTTTATAAACAATATTAGGTTTATGTCAAAAAGCGCATTAAAGCGCGATTTATAATGCCTTTTTTTGCTATTAGGGTACTGCAAAAAAATATTAAAAATATTTATTTACCCATATTTTATTTTTATACGATTGTGTTATAATTATAAATAGATAGCACTATATTTATAAAAATATATGATAAAGGAAAGGAGAATCCTAGTAATAGGATAGATAAAATTATGGCAGATGAAAAGAAAGCAGTAGGAAAATATTTATTATTTAATGAAGGAGGATTCTTCTATAAGTATAGACTTATGGCTAATAACGGCCAGGCATTAATCATAAGTGAAGCTTATAAGGATGAGAAGTCTTGTAGAAATGGTATTGAAACATTAAAGAAGAATGTTGGCAATTTAAAAGTTGATTTTGAAGAAGATAAACATAATCAATTCTGTTTTAGACTTATTACTCAACAAGGTCGTCCTCTAGCGCAAAGCGCAAACTATAAAACATTAAAGCAAGCACAAAGTGCATCTGAATCTTATCAAAGATTCGTTTCAGCAGAAAAAATAGAAATTGATGATGCTGAAAGTAAGCATTATATTGTTGAATTAGCTAATGGCGCTACTGTAGCAGATAAAAATACAGGTAAGTTTATTATTAGCAAAGATAAGAATGGACATTTTAGCTATACACTAAAAGCTAACAATGGACAAGTATTATGCGATAGCCAAATTTATACATCTTTTGATTCTTGCAAGAAAGCTATGGAAAACTTTAAGCGTTTAGTTAATGAAGGAGATTTCTATATTTATACTGATAAGAATAAGAAATCATTCTTTAAACTATATGATCCAAAAACATTACGTTTAGTTATGACTGGTGAAACTTATGATAACAAGAAACAAGCTGAATCTGTTATCCAATCTATTAAGAGTTTTGCTAAATTAGCTAAAATAGAGGAAAATAAATAATTGAAAGCTGCATTGCTACTTCATGGCTTTGCAACAAATAAATTAGATTTCGTAACAATCTTACCTTTTTTAAAGAAGAGGTATGATGAAATATTTCTAGATGATTTACCTGGACATGGGGATAATGGAAATCTAAATCAATTTACAGTTATTAATGTACTTGATTATGTTAATAATAAATTTGATGAAATAAAAAAGAAATATGATGAGATAGATGTATATGGTTATTCAATGGGTGGAGTATTAGCAACTTATCTAGCAACAAAAAAAGAAGTTAATAGAATAATCTTACTAGCTCCCGCAAATAAATATATAAATGGTAGGGTATTTGCTCAAAAGATAAAAACTGAATTTGAAATAATGGCAAATAAAAATGATGATAGAACTAAAGTACTAAAAGAAAATAATAAAATAGGTATTGATGTTGTTATTAAAGATTTAATGCCTAGATATAATGTTAATACTATATCTACATTTATTTCTTTAGTTAGAGTATGTAATGAAGTACTAGAAGAAAATAATGTTAAAACACTACTTGTTAGAGGTGATATGGATGAATTAGTTCCACCTAATGCAAGTGATTATTTAAAGAAGTATTTCAAAAACATGGATGAACAAATTATACCTGACTTAGGCCATTTAATGTTAAAATCTAGGAACTATAGATTAATAATTAATAAGATTAAAGAATTTTTGGATGAATGTTAATTCATCCTTTTTCTTTACATAAAAAAAAGATGCTATTCAGCATCCTTTAACATGTTCTTAATTTTTAATCTTATTTCTAGAGCTACAACTCCAAGAATGTAAATAGCAACAGCAATTAATAAGCCAGCCATAATACTAATTGAGAAGTCTAAGAAATAAGTTTTATATGCTTTTGCAAGTGTACCTGCAAAAGAAGTATTCTTAATTGAACTTAACCAACAAACAATTCCATATACTACTATTGCACTTGTAGAAACAAATGCAGCAATTGATGCCATATCTTGTAGGTTTTCTTTAAACTTATTAATGAATATTGCACTACAAATAAACATTACACCAATTATATAAGCTAGCACGAATTGTGCAGGATATATTCTAACAAAGATTTCTGATGATGGTTCAATGTAATAATGACCATCAAAGCTTGAATAAGCAACTGTGAAGATAACTCCAAGTGCTATGAAGAAGACACCAGCACTAATTAATAATGCTTTTTTGTCTAATTTCTTATTATCTATTAAATATGTAGTTAATTTTGTAATGATTCCAAATACTAACCCAATTACTAATCCTAGAAGAGCTAACCATGCACTTTGATTCTTAAGCAAAACATACATGCTTATTCCAAATACACCAGCTATACCTGTAACTACTCCACCAAATAGGAAGGCAGAAGTAAATAGCACCGCATATGTGAAGTTTAAAACTACCACATCGTATTTACAATTAATTTTTGCTTGAAATGCTGTAGTTAGTATACAAGCCACTAGGAAGAATATGGTAGCAAGAACGTACTTTAATTTCGATAATGCTGTCATAATATTTCCTCCAACACAATATGATTATACACCAAATAAAGAAAAAAACAAATGTTTTTTAAAAATTATATGATTTCTTCTATAGTGTATTTATTATTTTCATATTTTATTTTTACTACTTGAGCGTTTAATAAAGGA
>JAILIR010000097.1 GCA_024695185.1 bacterium
TGTTTTACTAATTTAGTTGATTTTGATTCATCATATGGACATAGAAGAGATCCTATTGGATATGGTAATTTACTAGAAGAATTCGATAAATTTATAACAAGATTTATGGCTAAAATGCATGATGATGATTTATTAATCATAACTGCGGACCATGGAAATGATCCTACATTTAGTGGCACAGACCATACAAGAGAACATGTTCCACTAATAATGTATTTTAATAATTGCAAGGGTAAAAAATTAGGTGATAACTCAACTTTTGCGAATATTGGTAAGACAATATTAGATAATTTTAATGTTAAAAATGATTTGATTGGAAAGAGTTATTTAGAAGAATTAGATTAAATTTATAAAAAATTATATTAATATTAATTTTTTGAGTGTATAATAAAAGAGGAAATGTCAAGAAAGGAGTGATAATGTGGATTACATAAAAGAGATAATTGAGTTAATTAATAACGCAAGCTTAAACCCTGAAATAAACTTAACAGAAGAACTAAAGCATTATCACGAAAAAGATATAGCAGATGCTTATCTAGAACTCGATAAAGACAAACAAGAGTTCTTCAGAGACAATATCGATGAACAACTGTTATCTGATATTTTCTCATATTTTGCTGAAGAAAATATTGAAGCAATTGAAGAACTACCAAACGAAGAAATCGCTGATATCGTCGAATTAATGGACGTTGACGATGCCAAAGACGTACTAGATGAATTAGATGAAGAAAAGCAAGATGAAGTAAAGGAATTAATGGAAGGTGAGATTAAGGATGACCTTAAATTAATTGATTCCTTCGAAGAAGATGAAATAGGTAGTATTATGACTACTAATTTCATTCAAGTTACTACTGATTTAACAATAAAAGAAGCTATGAAAAAAGTAGTAGAGCTTGCAGAAAATAATGACAATATTACTACAATATTAGCCGTTGAACCAAACGATAAATTCGTTGGAACTATTGATATTGTAGATATCATTAGAGGCAAACAAACAGATAGTGTAGAAACTATAATTAGACATAATACACCATATGTTTATGCCCATGAGCTTATTAGTGATGACTTAGAAAAATTAAGAGAATATAACCTAGATATTACACCAGTATTAGACCATGGTGATCACTTACTTGGTGTTATAACTAGTGATGACTTAGTTAACATAGTTGATGAAGAATTAGGAGAAGACTATGCAAAACTAGCCGGTTTGTCTGAAGAATCTGACTTAGATGAACCTATTAGAACAAGTGTTAAAAAGAGAATTCCATGGCTAATAATATTATTATTCTTAGGCATTGGAGTATCTATTTTAATATCAAGATTTGAAGTTGTAATAGCTACAATGACTGTTGTAATGTTCTTCCAAAGCTTAATTTTAGGTATGGCAGGTAACGTTGGAACACAGTCCCTAGCCGTTACAGTAAGAGTTATTTCAGATACTGATTTAACGAAAAAAGAGAATGCAAAGTTGGTATTTAAGGAGTTAAAAGTAGGCTTTACAAATGGTTTAATTTTATCAATTATATCATTTGGAGCAGTATTCTTATTCCTATTAATCAAGCATGCTGAAATAGTTGTTGGTGAGGGTTATAATATAGAACATGTGTTAAAATTAACAAGTTCTGTAAGTATTTCTTTAGTAGCCGCAATGACTTTATCAAGTCTATTTGGAACAACAGTTCCTATCCTACTAAAGAAGTGTAAAGTAGACCCTGCAGCAGCAAGTGGTCCGTTTATTACAACAATTAATGACTGCATAGCTGTAATTTGTTATTATGGCTTAGCTATGTTATTATTTTATAACTTTATATTCTAGGAGGTGAGTTTATGGATAACTACGTATTAGAAATTATTGATATAGTAAAGAAGGCCATAAATGATCCTGAAATTAGCCTAGATTTAGAGTTAAAGCACTATCATGAAAAAGATATTGCGGATGCTTATTTGGAGCTAAATAAAGAAGAACAAGAGTTCTTCAGAGATCATATTGATGAGCAATTATTATCAGATATTTTCGCCTATTTTGCTGAAGAAAATATCGAAGCAATCGAAGAATTACCAAACGAAGAAATTGCGGATATCGTCGAATTGATGGATGCCGATGATGCCAAAGACGTCTTAGATGAGTTAGATGAAGAAAAACAAGATGAAGTCTTAGATTTAATGGAAGGCGAAATCAAGGAAGATTTACAATTAATCAATTCATTTAACGATGATGAAATTGGTAGTTTAATGACTACAAACTATATTGATATTAGAAGTGATTTATCAGTAAAAGATG
>JAILIR010000122.1 GCA_024695185.1 bacterium
TATAAAGATAAATGGCGAAGAAATGAAATTTGATAGTGATGGTGATGGAGAAGAAGACAAGGGTGAAATAAATCAAAATGATGCAATTACCTCGAGCGCTGGAACCGTTGCAGCTTTAAGTATATGGCAAGCAGTTTTCTATCCGACTGACATTGATTCTCAGGAAAGTATGGATAAAGCCGCAGAGGATATAAAAACAAAAGAACCGGCCTCAAAGTTTATAAGAGGAGCCAAACTTTTAACAACTTGGGGATGTGGCGTAGCTATAGCTGCTTCTATATTTACTTTAGGTGGAGCACTACTAAGCGCAGCCGCTTTATGTGGTTCAGCTGTTGCACTAAGTGCAGCTGATGACCTATCTGGAAAACAAGTAAGTTTAAAAGATGCATATTCTGCTGCAGCTGGTTCTGGAGATTTCACTGTATTTATGTTATTTGCTGAATCTGTTACTAACGGAGATATAACTTATAGATTTCCTATGTCCACAATTCTAGGATTAGTATCTGCTTATCTATTCTTAAATTTTGCTATAGACATGGCAGTACGTGCTGTAAAACTTGTTTATATGCAAATAATAGCTCCAGTACCATTAATGTTACAAATTTTACCTAAATTTAAAGATAATTTACAAAAATGGTTAAAAACAGTTTTATCTTTATTTATGGAAGTATTTATTAGATTAACCTTTGTCTATATAGTAGTTTATTTAATATCTCATCTATGGTCAATTATGAATGGTGGTTGGCTTGATAACGCTAATTTAAATATAGGTGAATCATTCTTTGCTCAAGCAATTCTTATTATTGGTATGTTAATATTTGCTAAAACAGCACCACAATTCATAAGTGAAACACTTGGTATAAGTTCAGGAAATTTAAGTCTTGGAATTAGAAAAAAACTTGCTGAAGGTGGCGTTCTTTCAGTAGCAGCAGCAGCTGGTGGTATAGGAGCCAACTTCCTTGCTGGTGGAGTGAGAGGATGGAATAGAAATAAAAATAAGTTTAAGGAAAACTCCAGTGCTGCTAAAACGGCTTGGTTTGCAGGGGTAGGCGCCATTGGTGGAGCCCTAGGATCAGCAATTAAAAGTGCTCCAAGAGCAATTATTGATTCTAAAGGTGTAGATGAATTTAGAAAAGTAGGATATAGAATTAAAGACAGCTATACCCAAGGAAAAAATAGAGCTTTAAAGGAAGAATATGAAAGAAGACAAAACGAAGCAGAGTTTAAAAAAGACTATCAAGCTAAAACCGGTAAGGACCCATACCAAAATTCTGGCGATATGTTGGATATTCATCCTGTTGAATGGACAAAAGATAAAGCAGCTCGTATAGCTTATAAAGTTGGTAAAGCAAGGGAAAATGCAGCGAGAAATTGGCATGATTTTGGAGATATTCCAATTGATGATAAGTTGCTTAAAGCTAAGATACAAATGCAAGAAGCAATGGAAGGTTTAACTAAAGCTCTTCAAGATACTGCTGCCGAAATAAATGACGGCTATAAAAAAGCGGTTAATGATAGAGAATATTTAAACTCTGATGAAGCAAGAAAAGCTATAGCATATAAAATGGCTAAAGAAAACGGTATAGACGTAGATACACCTGAAAAATTACAAAATTATATGTTAGAAAATCATGACGCAATAAATAATCAATTATTTACTGAAAAACAAGCTGCAGATAAGAAAGTTAAAGAAGCTAAAGAAAGAGCAGTTACCGAAGAAATCCAAAAAGAAGCTATTCAAGGCCCTGGCAAGATGACTGCTACTATTAACAAAAAAATGCAAGAAAATGCGGATTTATTTAAAGAACATGGAGACGCAATATTTAATATTGGTCCAAAGGACAAAAATGGAAATGCAACACCAATGAAGTTGAGAGATTATCTAGAACAAAATTTCGGGAAAGATTACGAAAGTGGTATAGATATAAGAACAGTAGCAGCAAGAATGTCAAAACAAGAACAAAATGTTTCTATTACTGCTACAACTGAGGGCGGAGAAATATCAGGAGTTATTAAATATAGAACTGGCGAAGGTAATAATATAGAAACTACATTTATCGGTAAAGACGGTAAAGAAAGACCTGTTACAATAATGGGCGACGGAACTATGATATTACCAACACATGCTGGAGCAGATCAAGTAGAATTAACAAAAGTAAAAATGACTAACCGAACAACTTTAGGGGATGTTACTGCTGACTTAAATGATGATAGTGAATTAAAATCAACAACTATTTCTGATATGGCATCAAGCCTAGGAGGAACATTTAAAACTAGCGTTAAAATGTCTAGTGGTAGTGGCCCAGCCCAAACTGGTACAGTTGAGGCAACAGTTGATGATTCAGGTAGTGTTGTTGGTCAAATAACTATTGGTTCACTTCCAGCAGGTGATATCAAACTTGGAGAATTAGTATCAGGCGGTTTTGCTGATTCTGCAACAATTTCTTCACCAATTAATGTTGAAGCAAAAACAGCAAGTTCAACACCAATAAATGTCTCACTAGCAAAAGATGGAGCTACGATTTCAGCTAAAATAGGAGATAGTATGACAATACCTGTAACTGGTAGTAGTATAAATCTTGCTACAGCAACTTTAGGTAGAACAGTAGATGTAAAAGGTGCATTAGAGCAAATAGTTCCAACAACAACAGATGGTATCGTTGTACAAACTTATGGAGGCAAATCATATGAAGTACAAGTTGCTGGTGGATCTTTAACAAGTTACAAGAATATTTTGGCAACAGGTGATTCTTTTAAAAGTCCAAGTATTCAAGCTGTCCTTAAAAGCGATCCGACATTTACTCCTGCATTAGATATAGTAGGAACGGCAGCTATAATGCAAAGCGGTGAAAAACTTGTAATACCAGGAAATTCCGGAACAGAATACATCGTTGAGAAAGCAACTGATGGAACAGTTTCTTATTCAATGAAAGACAGTAGAGGTAATAGTAAAGTTATCAATGAAGCAGATGCCAAAAAGGCAACATCTAAATCGGCCGAGGTAAATGTCGAAGAATTAGCTAAACTAGCCGAGAGAGATCGTGCTAAACGATTAAAAATCATAACTAATGCAGCAGGAGAGTCAAAGGAAGTTAGCTTAGTCCAAGAAGGCAGTGGAAATACAGTTGTTAAAGTTGTTGAGGACCCAACGGAAATAACAATAGAAGATGTCATACAAAGTATGACTACTGGACAAAAATATAGCTTCATTTTACTTGATGGAAGATTCGAAGTAACTGTAGAAATGAACTCAAGCGGAACTCTTGAATATACAGTAAAAGATACAGTAGAAAATACTACAAAAGTATATACAGAAACAGAATTTAAAAATGAATTTGAATTAGTAATAGATTCAGCTAAAGCAATAGAAGCTATTCCTAAGACAATTGGAACAGAGACAAAGATAAAACTAGCTGGTCACGACGAAGTATCAATTTCATATGTTGATGCAGCAGAATTAGGACGTCGTACAGAAGGCCAAGTAATAGTTGGTGGTCCACAAATTTACGAAGCAATGAAAAAAATCGAAGGCGAAGGAACAATTTCTTTCAAAAACGGAGAAACTATTCATATCGAACCAGTATACGATGAAAAAGGTAAACCAACCACTAAAAGATATTATGTATATACTGATTCAAGTAGTACCGGAGGACAAAAAACTTTCACTGATGATGATATTGCAACAGAGCCAGACGTTAGAGATATAATCGATAGATTATTTGGTGCTGCCGGTGTTACTGCAGAAATAACTGGAATAAGTGTTAAGAACGAAGCTGAAGACAAAAGTGAAAGCTTAGTTAAAGAACTCGATAGAGTAGTCAAAACAATAAAAGAAGAAATTGTAAATTCTGACGATTATAAACGAGCTATGAAAGCACCTGTAAAGAAACCAGATAGTTCTTCTGGATCAGGTTCAAAATAAGGAGGTAAAACATGAATAATAATGGAACTTTTATAATTCCTGCCAACTCAAAAAAGTCACAATTAATATTGAGTTTTTTTACAGGAACAGTTTTAATAGTGGTTATTACTGGAGTATCAACAACATTCTTAAGTTTAGCAATTGTTAAAAATGCTACTTTCCCAGTTATGGTTGCTTTGGCTATGCCAGCACTTATTTCCATATTCTTAGTATTGCCTTTGCCTCCTCATTATCACAACATAATGACATTTATAGGCAATATAAATAGATACCTATTTGGAATAAAAAAATACTATTGGAGAGGTTGGTGTGCAAGCTATGGCGATAGAACAAAGCGCAAGTAGTGGGCCAAGAAACTACGCAGAAGATTGGATTACTGTAAAAAATATCATGAATGGAATGATTGAATTAGAAAATGGATACTTCGTAACAGGAATAAAAGTATTGCCAAAAAACATTTTCATTCTTGATGAAGGAGAAAGAAATAACGTTTTATTCAGTCTACAAAATTTCTATAACATGATTGATTTTGAATTCTGGTTAATGGTAGCTGATAGACCTGTAGATATAAATGTTTACCTTTCTCAATTACAACTTCTATATCAAAAAACCCCTGATTCAAATATAAGAAAACTAATTATGCAAGATATTAACAAAGCTAATGCTTTTATGGGAAATGAATATGGTGTAGTAGATACAGAATACTTTATTCTCTTCAAAGAGAAAAAAAGA
>JAILIR010000152.1 GCA_024695185.1 bacterium
TATTGACATATTTTTTTACATTTTTGAATTTGGAGGGATGAATTATGTTTAATGCAGATCCAGGGCGTTCTCGCCGTATGCTTTATAGAAGAATGGGTAACACAGGTTTAAAAGTATCTGTAGTATCACTTGGTTTAAAGCACAACTTCAATACACCAGAAGATTTCAAGTCATGTCGTGAAATCGTACTAACAGCTTTTAATAATGGTATTAACTATTTTGACTTAGCTGGAAACTTTGGTGATCCAGAAGGAATGACTGAACAATTATTCGGAAAGATTATGCAAGATGACTTAATGCCTTATAGAGATGAAATTGTAATTTCTACAAAGGTTGGAGGAAGAACTTTATCAGATGCGCCTATGTCTGAAGGTGGATCAAGAAAGTTAATTCTTTCTCAAATTAACAAATCACTAGCAAGATTAAAAGTTTCTTATGTTGATATTTTATTCCATGAAAATTATGATCATGATATCAATCCAGAAGAAACAGCACTTGCTTTAGCTGAAGTTGTTAAGCAAGGTAAGGCATTATATATCGGCTTAACTAACTATACATCACTTGAAGCTAGAAGAATGGCTGATTTATTAAAGAAGCTAGATGTACCGTTTGTTGGTGGACAAGTTAGATACTCATATCTAATTCGTGATCCAGAAGATGATGGTGTAATCGATACATTATATGAATTCGGTGGAGGAACAATGGCATATCAATGTCTTGCTCAAGGTATGTTAACTAATAAGTACATCAACCAAGATATTCCAAAGGAATGTAGAGCAACTAAAGAATTTATTCCAACACTTAACAAAGAAGATATTACTGAAGATTTAAGAGGAACACTTACTAAGTTAAATATTGTTGCTGCTCAAAGAGCTCAATCAATTGGACAAATCAGCTTAGCTTGGGTTTTAAAGAATCAAAAGATTGCTACAGTTGTTGTAGGTGTATGTAAGATACCTCAATTAGCTGAAAATATCGGTGTATTAAAGAAATTAGGATTCACTCCTGATGAATTAAGAAAACTTGATGGTGATGCACCAACAAAAGGAAGAAAAAGATAAAAGATGATTGCAAAATCATCTTTTTAAATAGTAGGAGGATTAATATGAAAGCAATTTGTGGAATTGATGTAGGCGGTACTGCTGTAAAAATCGGTATTTTCGATTTAGATATGAACTTAATTGAAAAATATCAAATTAAAACAACTCAAAGCATCTTTAAGGATGTTGCTGAAAGCTTAAAAGGAAAAGATTATGAAATTGTTAGCTATGGTGTAGGTGTTCCTGGACCAGTAGTTGATAATGTAGTTGATTGTCCTAATGCAAACTTAAAGAATGTTAATGTTAAAGTTGAACTTGAAAAATATGTAAAGTGCAATGAAATATATGTAGGAAATGATGCCAATATGGCTGCTTTAGCTGAAGCTAAATGTGGCGCAGGCAAAGATTTAAAGAGTAGCGCAACAATAACAATTGGTACAGGTATTGGTTGTGGAATTGTTGTTGATGGTAAGATCTTAAATGGTGATTTTGGCGCTGGTGGAGAAATCGGACACATTAAAGTTACTGATGAAGGACAATGTGGATGTGGAAACATTGGATGCCTTGAAACTACATGTGCTGCAAGAGGTATTGCAAATATCGCAAGCAAATCAGAAAGACTAAAAGGACTTTCTGTTAAAGAAATAGTTGATATGGCTAGAGAAGGAGATGCTGAAGCATTCGCTCTAGTTGATAAAGTATGCTACTATCTTGCTTATGCAGCAAGCATTATGGCTTGTGTAGTTAACCCATCAGCTATTATCTTTGGTGGTGGTATTTCTAATGGTGGAGCTATCATTATTGATAATATCCAAAAACATTTCGATAAGATAGCATTTAGAAATGTTAAAAACACTAAGATTCTAAAAGCAACTGCTGGAAATGATGCAGGTATTATTGGTGCAGCATATCTAACTCAATGCTAAAAATAAAAGAGGATGTTCTAAACATCCTCATTTTTTTTATCTTCAATTTCAGTATCATCAACTTCACTAGTAGTAATTTCTTCACTACTTGCTTCTAAAACTTCTTCGCTAGTATTTTCTTCAGACTTATTCTTATCATATTGAGCAAGACTAAATGTAACAAAAGCACCACCAATTAATAATACAAATCCAAGTATGAATTCACTAACAACAAAATCAGTAGCATCTATTTTTAATATGATACTAATGATACTTGCAAGTACAAAGGCAAGTATAC
>JAILIR010000165.1 GCA_024695185.1 bacterium
TATTGTTCAACTTAAAATATAATAATATATCGCTAAAATAAGCCGATATATTATTATATTTTAAGTTGAACAATAATAGCAATGAAATATATAATTATTTATAGCTATTTGCATAAAAATGGGCCAAAAATATGCAAATAGAATAAAGAATATGCAAATCGATTTGCACAAAAACAGGGTAAAAATGTGCAAATAATCAATAAAATAGGCAAATGATTTGCATAAAAACAATATAAAAATATGCAAATAACTAAAAATTATATGTAAATAAAAAGAGCGAATATCCGCTCTTAATTAGGTGCCTACCAGAGTACTCATACATATTTCTAAGAGAGAACATACCTGTAAATGTAGGTCATCAATGTGCATTTATTATAGCATATTTTCTTCATAAAAAAAGAATAAAATAGCGAAGATTATTCTTCGCTATCCATCTTATGAGCATCAAATTTTTTACGTTCAACAGTATTTAAAATTCTTTTTCTCATTCTTATAGATTTAGGTGTTACTTCTAGTAGTTCATCACTATTAATATAATCTAGGGCATATTCCAAAGTTATTAGTCTAGGACGTTTAAGTACTACTGTATTATCCTTTGTTGCACTACGAGTATTTGTTTGTTGCTTAGCTTTTACTACATTAACTGCTAGATCTAAGCCCTTATTAGCTTCACCAACAATCATACCCTCATATACATCAACACCTGGTTCAACAAACATAATACCTCTATCCTCTAAACCACCTAGAGAGTAAGCTGTAGTTTTACCTGTTTCACTAGCAACTAATACTCCTTCTTTCCTTTCACCTATTTGAATACCTTCCATTTTTCTATATTCATAGAAAGTATGGTTAATAATACCATAACCTCTAGTCATAGTAAGAAAATCAGTCATAAAACCAATCATACCTCTACTTGGTACTAAATATCTTAATCTTACTTGATTGTGGAAGTTATTCATGGTATCCATTATACCTCCACGAGAGCCTAGAGCCTCAATTACAGTTCCTACAGTATCTTCTGGAGTTTCTATCATAACTTCCTCAAAAGGCTCGTATTTAGCCCCATCTATTTCTTTTATGATAATCTCTGGTTTAGAAACCTGCATCTCATAGCCCTCACGGCGCATATTTTCAATTAATATTGATAAGTGTAGCTCTCCTCTACCACTAACAATAAAACTTTCTTCTGTGCCTATTCTCTTAACTTTTAGACTTACATCCTTTTGTGTTTCTTTATATAATCTATCTTCTATTTTTCTAACAGTTAAGAACTTTCCTTCTTTACCTGCAAATGGACTATTATTAACAGAGAAAGTCATTTGTAGAGTTGGTTCATCAATATGTAACATAGGTAGTGGATCACTAACTTCTATATTACATATAGTTTCTCCTACCATTATATCAGGAAGCCCTGCGATTGCAACTATATCACCATATTTAGCTTCTTCAATTTCAACACGTTTTAAACCATAGAAACCAAACAATTTTTGAATTCTAAAGTCTTTATAAGAATTATCCGCTCTAATACACCTAGCCATCTCATTAACCTTAATATGGCCCTTTGTAATGCGTCCTATACCAATTCTACCTACATATTCATTATAATCAAGTAAAGCTACTTGAAGTTGTAAGTGTGAATCATCTTCTTTTGGTGATGGAATGTATTTTATTATTGTTTCAAATAGTGGATCCATAGAGTCTATTTGAGTAGAAATATCTGGATCTAAACTAGATGTTCCTTTTAAGGCACTAGCATAAACAATAGGGAAATCTAATTGTGAGTCATCAGCGCCTAGTTCAATAAATAATTCTAATACTTCATCAACTACTTCATTTATTCTAGCATTAGGTCTATCTACCTTATTAACGACTAAAATAGGAGTTATTTTAGCTTCTAATGCTTTCTTTAATACGAATCTAGTTTGAGGCATTGTACCTTCATATGCATCAACAACTAATAATACGCCATCAACCATATGCATAATACGTTCAACTTCACCACCAAAATCCGCATGCCCTGGAGTATCTAATATATTTATTCTATAATCCTTATAATCAATACCTGTAGCTTTAGCAAGTATTGTAATACCTCTTTCACGCTCTATATCATTAGAATCCATTACTCTATCAGTAATTTCAGTGTTTTCTCTAAAAGCACCACTCTTTCTTAAGAGTTGATCTACTAATGTTGTTTTACCATGGTCTACATGGGCTATAATAGCTATATTTCTTACATTCATAAATAACACTTCCTTCAAGTAAAAAAATGATGCAAGGCATCATTAATTTTTATAACTGAATATATGGTTTTTAGCAACCATTGTTAAACTTAATTCTAAATCTTTATAATCAGGGTTAGAGTAACAATCAATTACTTGATCGTTTCTTACTACCCATAAATCTTCTGTAGGCATCTTTTCAATACTAGTAGCTTCAGTATTTACCTTCTTTAATCTATCTCTTAAATAATCTTTTTGTGTATCGCTGGCTTTTTTAGAATCAATAATGATTATTTTAGTGATTCCTAATTCTTTACCTAAATCATTCATTTTAATAACATCTAAAGCAAAGCTTGATGATGATGTATCACCATACATTACATATTGATATTTATCTTTCTTTAGTTGTTTCTTTAAATCACTAAATGAATAAGTCTTAAGAATATGATCTTCACCCACATCATAGTACTTAACTTGTGCTTCTTCACCTTGTTGAGCTGTAGTATCCTTGTATGATCCTTGGAACATCTTTCTAACTTTTTTCTTGTTAGATGGGATGATTAAGATAATCATAAGTATGATAGCAAGCAAAAATGCACCAAATGTAATATATGCAGGAAGTCCTAATTTAACTTTTTCATATTTCTTAGTTGCCATAATGTCAATCCCTTTCAAAATATCATTCCATAATATTTTATCATTAATAAATATATTAATCAATATATTTTTAATAATTAACTATGCTTTAAAATTATAATATTCTCTGTAGAATAGAATTCAGTATACTCATTATCTAAATAATATTCTAATTTTGTTTGACTACCTATCAACTCTTCTGATGTAGGAATGCTTAAAACAACATAATCAGTATCAGTTTTATTATTATGATAGAATTCTTCATATAAAACTTTTCTATTAGATAAATGTGGACAAAATTCATTTGTAGCACATACACTAGCATCTTTTGGTATTAGTTTTAGTGCCTGATTATTACTTTTCCATACTTCACTATATGAGAAATAATAGTTTGCGTTTTCCACAAAGAATAACACACCAAATCCTAAGAATAATATAAAGCTTGATGCAAAGGATACTACTAGTGCTTTTTCTTTAACGTCAATACTAATTGTATCTATATTTAAAACTAACAAATAGAATAAGAATGCGGTAATACCAAAACTATATTGGAACTTTATATCATATTGATACTTATATAGAGTTAAGAAATTAAGAAGACAAGGTATTAATAATATTAGATAACTCGGTTTTTTTATAATTAGCGGAATAAAGCCTAACGGCAAAAATAAATTAATAAAATATAATAACTTATCCCCTAAATTGTCTTTGGTAATAAACATTTGTTCAAAAGCATATCCTGGATTGTTTAATATAGTCTTAATCGCACCTATCAATCCATCACTCTCATTATATATTAAATTTTCAAATCTATTATACATTGCCCCGCTTCCAATTTCATTTAGTATCATTACGGCTATCACAAAATAAATTACTGAAAGCACTGAGGTTAAAGACCCGTGTATATAATTCTTTCTATTAAAAATCATGAATAGTCCAAGTATAAAAGAATAAAATGCCGCATCTTCTTTTACGCTAAACAAAAGAATCAAAAAAATATAAAAAGGAATATATTTTTTCTTTTCCATAAAATAAATTAAAAATAATATAATGAATGTTAAAAAACAATTCTCGTGGAAATCATAATAACTTACTGCATATAATGCTGGAAAAACACAATATAATAATCCTATGATTAGTATTAAATTATTACTTAATTTCTTTTCCTTCATTAATAGAATTAATGGAATTATTCCAACACTTGCACTAAAGGCCTGGAAGAATTAAACTGTTTCAGGAAAAGGAAAAATATAAAACAACGGGAATACAACATATAAAATAGGTGATAAATGTACACAAAAATGTGATTGTAATACATCTCTTTCACAAGCTATAATTGGTGCACCGCATTTTTTAATGTTGTAAAAAGAGTTTACAAAAATACCAAAATCATAATTTGGAGACTGGTAGTTTTTGTATCTAAACACTAAAGTCAAAAAGGCAATTAAGAATGTTAAAAAAGAAACAATTGACAATACGATTAATACTTTTTTTAATGTTAGGACTCTGTTTTCAAACAAATACTTATTATCATAATAGCAATATAAGCTAACAACTATAGTTATAACTGCTAATCCAAGTATTTTATAATTGTCAAAACTAATTGTTTGATAATTAATAACCAGAACAATAGCAAAAAAAATCATAGTAATAAACAAAACTTTAGAATCTATTCTATAATCATATAAAACAACTGACAACAAATATAACACAACAAAAATCCCAATTATAGAGAAAATCGATATAAATATATTTATCGATTGAAAAAAACTCAAATTTGTATGACAATTACCACTTAACAACAAGCAAAGGGCAAAATAAAGCCATGATGAAATAAGTTTTAATATAGTGTTTTTAATCGATATTTCATTTATAAGTTTTTCTTTTATATCAGTCATTTTAGACGCTCCCTCGTATATGAACTAATAAGCCCTTTCATATTATATATGAAGGGCTAATGTTTTAAATATAATTATTTTGTTGTTGTAGTTGTTTGAGTTGTTGGAGTTAACTCAATATCATTATAGAAAGTATACATTTTTATATTCGTTACACTTCTTGCATAAACGCCTCTGTCCTCACTATACGATAGGGTTTCAATGTAGTAAAAATTCTCATGGTTATAATCTGTCAAATAATTGATAAACTTAAGCACAGAATTAATATCATCATTCTTTCCATATAAAGTCATTGTTATTTGAACAGCCTTTACAGAAGACACACTGCATTTGAATGGCATTGCAGAAGTTTGAGTCATCTTACGAGTCGCTGTAGTGCTTTCAGTCAATCCAGAAAGTATAACCATTCTGTCCAAATCTAAAGAAGTTGCTTGTCTATCAAAACTTAATGGAAGTGTTGCTACTAATTCACCAACATTCTCATAAGATTCTGCTTTTTTGTTAATTTGATTCTTATATTTTTTTATTTGTTGCCTAACTGCAACCAAATCAGCATCAATCTTTTTTTGCTTTTTATTTTGGCTTAATGTGAAAGTTACTTTAACAACCGTAAAAACCAATACCAAACCAATTATAGTTCCGACAAGACCAAATCTAAATAGCCTTTTACCAAAAACATTTCTTTTCCTTTTATATTTACCACTTTTTACAGTTTCATCTTTTTTTTCCTTATTGACCTTATTCTTTAGTTGTAGTGCCATCAATAAACACCTCCCATTTGGTACTTAAATTAGTATCGTTATATTGAATACCGTTTTTAGGAATCCAATCCAAGTCAAGCAATGTTGCTCTATACTGATAATCAACTTGACTATCAACTGATCTATCGAAAACCAAAGACAAGGTAATCTTCATCTCTTTTGTATCTACATCAACTCCATTAATTGTAACACCACTTAATCTTTTATCATAAATATCCTTGATATAATTTGAGTATTTTGCGGCCTCATCGACCATCTCTGATAATAAACCATATGCAGCGTTATAATTCTTTTCAACTTGAGATGTATTTTCTTTATCCATTTTTTCAACTTGTTCTTTAAGCTTCTGCGCTTCAACATTATAGGTCTGAACTGATTTATTAGTTGAATTGTATTTGTTTTCTTTTTGTACATATTGCACATAGAATAAGAATGTGAATACAAATATGAATAAAGCTATTACAAGGAAGAAATCCATGATTTTATCTATTTTTTTACGTCTTTTAATTACGAAACTTATATATAAACCTCTCATAAATTAACCCTCCTATGCTTCATCTTCTTCATCAGCTGTTGTCTTATAGAAACTAGCAGCTAATGGGATATAACATCCTTTTGGAAGTAATCTCTTGTAATATTGTGATTTTGTGCCTAAATCAAATACTTCGAATGGCATACCTAATGTTCTATTAGCCATTTCTTCTGATAATTCATCATCATCAATATTTGATAAGTTAAAGCATACACAGCTTCTAACTTGTTTCTTTCCTGCATTCTTATTATATCTATAATAGTTTGCGATTCTTGAAATGAAGTTATCTAATTTATCAATTACTTGCATCTTATCATCAGTTTCTAAATCTTCCATGATAAATAGTGTAGGATAGATATAACTGAAAATAGTTAGTGTGAAGAAGTTATCGTATAATGTAACAAGCATTAAACCGTCAATTAAATCTCCTTCTTCATCTTCTATCTCATCTGTGTCGCCTTCAACACCTTCAAGCTCAGCAGTATAATTCTTTTGTTCTGCTTCAGCTGTTTGAAGTTGACTAGATAGTTGAACTTGAGCTAAGTTAGTTTTCTTAACTTCTTCGCCCTCATCTTCAGTATAGAATAATCTAAATAATGCAAGCATAGGAATTTCATAAGTAATATCCTTCATCTTTAGCTTTTCAAATACATCTAAGTAATCATTAACCATCTTTTCATCCATGATGATTAGGATAACTACTAATGTATCATCTGTAGCTGTTTTAATGAAGTGATTGAAGATTGGTGCTTCAAATGGGAAGTGAATAGTTTTTCCAACTTGAGATTGAATGTATTCTTCAATAGTTTTAGTTTGAAGTTCACCTTTTTCAATTTCAATTTCTCTTAAAATTGCATTTTGTTCATTTAAAACCCATCTAACTGTTTTAGCTTCAATTCTAAATGAAGTATAAATAGATTCAATTTTTTCTACTAGTGTATTAGGATCCTTAATATATCCTCTTTCAATTACACCTTTAGGAAGTTTAACTTCACCATAACTCTCAATTTCTGATTTACCTGGTTTCTTTTCAATAAAACCAACTACGTTATCATTGATTGCGATGTTTAATTCTGTTGGAAATGCCATAATTCATCACCTTACCCTATATAAATTTTTCTAGTAGTTCTACTAGTAATGGACTAGTAAATAAACTAATCACTGCACCTATGCTTATGTAATAAACATATCTTATCTCTTTCTTGGCTAATTTTACTATTAAGTATAACAACCCTCCAAGTATAACAGCTACTGCTACACCTACAAAGCCAAGAGTAATACCTAAAGCCACTGAATAAAGTAAATATTTTTTTAAATCTTTATCAGTAATCATCAAGATTAAATTTAAAACTAACATCATTCCCATACCTAGCATACTGCTTAAGAATAAATCTTTACCAGTAAATGCTGATAATACTAAAAGTATAGGAGCGAATACATATGTAACCTTTTTAAGTGTTACATGATGTTCGTATTCACTTACAACAATTATCATCATAAGTGATACAGTAAGCAAGTACATTACTAATCTAATAATTTTTTGATAACTAAAATCAAAAGTCCAATCACTTCTTATATAACCACATACTAGAAATGATAGAACAAATGTTAAGCCTCCAAATATTTCAATTAGTAAATACTTTATATGGATTGGTTCTTTACAGAAGTGACATTT
>JAILIR010000176.1 GCA_024695185.1 bacterium
TAAAAATCACCTATTACCATTATAGCACAAATTATATTTATGATTTATTTCTCTTTTTTTAAATTTTTTCAAAGATTTTACTGCTTCGTCCGTATATATAGGATAGAGGTGAAGAAAATGAACGAATTAATAAATAAAGATTACTTAGAAGATTTAAACAAAATCAAAGAAACTATTAAACAAAATCAAAATAAGGCGATGGTTATAGTTAATAGTGCGATGATTATGACTTATTATGAGATTGGAACAATTATTAACAAGAGGAAAACTTGGGGTAGTAAATATATTCAAAAACTATCCGAAGATTTAAAAGAATATGGAAAAGGATTTTCCGTTAGAAATTTACAATTAATGAAGAAATTTGCTTCCGAATTATCCGTTGACGAAATAATGCACCAAGGTGGTGCACAAATTCCATGGAGGACTATATCAGAAATAATGACCAAATCAAAATCGCATGATGAAATGATGTGGTATATTAATAAAACCTATAAGAATAGTTGGTCAAGAAGTACTGTTTTAAAACAATTTGAAGCTAAAGCATACGAAAGGGGAATAATCGAACCATCTACTACTCCATCTACTAAAACCGATGTCTTAAATAAAGGATTATTTAAAGATTCTTATGTATTTGACTTTTTAAACAAAGATAACACAAAAACAGAAAAAGCCATAACAAAAAGTCTAGTTGATAATGTCATCAGTTTTATTCAAGAACTAGGTGGTCCTTTTTCCTTTGTCGGAAAAGAATACAAATTAGTTGTGCCTGGCGATGATGTATTCTATATAGACATTTTGATGTATCATTTAGAATTACACTGTTATGTTGTTATTGAAATTAAAAATAGAAAGTTTAAACCACAAGATTTAGGACAATTATTATTCTATGTAAATGCAATTGACAGTTTAAAGAAAACAAATATTGATAGTGAAACTGTTGGTTTAGTTTTATGCAAAGATGCTAATAGTTTTGTTGCCAAGAATACATTAAACAAAATAGCATCTAAGGTAGGTATATCTAAATATAAAATATTTGAAGAATTACCAGAATACTTAGAGAAAAAACTAAACGAAAAATAAAAAAAGATTGATACTAATCAATCTAATAATCATAGTGGCGGTCCCAAGGGGAGTTGAACCCCTCTCTAAAGAGTGACAATCTTTTATACTAACCGATATACTATGGGACCATTTATTTTTACCACTATTATTATAACATAAATTATCAAAAATAAAAGTGAAATTTTATATTTCTTTTATACCATAAATATATTTAAATTCTAATAGATTATTAGAATCATTCTCTTGTCCTTCAAGTTCTTCTTTTAAGTTATTATTTTTATCTATTATAAAATATATTATTTTACATCCATATTCTTTAGCTTTAACCATGAAATAATCTTTAACCCAAATAGTATCAAGCGGATTATCAACAAATCCATTTTTTGTATCTGCGCAGTAGTTACATTTATGCTTTTTTATAACATCTAAAGCTAGTAATAATGGTTTTCTATATTTATCTAATTCACAATAACTTTTCCATATTACAAGCACGACATTTTTATTACTATCATAATAAACATCAGCATATTTTGATTCATAAATTGTATCCATATATACCTCCAATAAATGGCTTTATTAAAAGAAAAGATAGAGATGACTCTATCTTACTTTAATAACTTTTCTTTAATTGCGGCAGCAGCTTGTTTACCAGCACCCATAGCTAAAATAACTGTAGCAGCACCTGTAACAGCATCTCCACCTGCATATACATTTTCTTTAGTAGTTTCAAGTGTTTCTTCATTAACTACTAAGCACTTTTTCTTATTGATTTCTAGTCCTGGAGTAGTTCTACTAATTAGTGGGTTAGGTGAAGTACCTAAAGCCATAATTACCATATCTACATCCATTACAAATTCTGAGTTAGGAATTTCAACTGGAGATCGTCTACCTGAAGCATCTGGTTCACCAAGTTCCATCTTAACACACTTCATACCAGCTACACAGCCTTTTTCATCCATTAAGATTTCTGTAGGATTAGTTAACATATGGAAGTTAACACCTTCTTCTTTAGCATGATGAACTTCTTCAACTCTTGCTGGAAGTTCCGACTCACTTCTACGATAAACTATATTAGCATCAGCACCAAGTCTTAGAGCTGTTCTAACAGCATCCATAGCAACATTTCCACCACCAACAACAGCAACCTTTTTACCTACTACTACAGGTGTATCATAGCATTCATCAAATGCACGCATTAAGTTAACTCTTGTTAAGAATTCATTAGCCGATAAAACGCCATTAGCATTTTCACCAGGAATACCCATAAATTTAGGTAGACCAGCACCTGATCCAATGAACATAGCATCGAATCCTTCTTTAAATAAATCATCAATTGTTATAGTCTTACCAACGATAACATCTGTTTCAATTTTAACACCAAGCTTTTTAATGTTTTCTACTTCATGAGCAACTACTTCATCTTTAGGTAGACGGAATTCAGGAATACCATAAACTAATACGCCACCAGCCTTATGTAATGCTTCAAAAATTGTTACATCAAATCCAGCTTTTGCTAAATCACCAGCACAAGTTAAACCTGCAGGACCAGCACCTATAATAGCAACTTTCTTTCCATTTTTAGGTTCTGTAGTAGTTAAATCATAATTATTTTTTCTAGATGTATCAGCAACATATCTTTCAAGCTTACCGATACTTACAGCTTCACCCTTGATACCTAAAACACACTTTCCTTCGCATTGCTTTTCTTGTGGACAAACTCTACCACAAACAGCTGGAAGTGAGCTATATTTAGCGATTTCTTGAGCCGCAGCTAAATCATTACCTTCTTTAACTTCTTTAATAAAACCAGGAATATTAATGCCTACAGGACAGCCTGTAACACATTGAGGATTCTTACAAGATAAGCAACGTGAAGCTTCTAATCTTGCTTCTTCTTCATTATATCCTAAACAAACCTCTTTAAAGTTCTTTGCTCTTTCTTTTGGATCTTGTTCCCTAACAGGAATCTTTTTCATTCTATCCATTATTTGTCACCTCCACAATGACCACATCCACCATGGTGTGTATCTCCCTCTTCAAAGGCAAGCTTTGCTCTACCTTCTTCAGTCTTATAAATTTGTTGTCTACGCATAGCTTCATCATAATTGATTAAATGTCCATCAAATTCAGGGCCATCTACACAAGCAAACTTAACTTCATTACCAACAGTAACACGGCATGCTCCACACATACCAGTACCATCTACCATGATAGGATTTAGGGAAACAATTGTTGGAATGTTTAACTTCTTAGTAGTCATTGAAGTAAACTTCATCATAATCATTGGTCCAATAATTACAGCATGGTTATATTCTTTTCCTTGATTTAATACTAAATCTTCTAGACATTGACTGCCATTACCCTTAAAACCAAATGATCCATCATCAGTAGCTAAGTATAAATTAGTAGCAACTTGTTTCATCATATCAACCATGATGTATAAGTCTTTATTTCTTGCACCAATAATTACATCACTATCTATTCCATTTTCCTTTAACCATTTTACTTGTGGATAAATAGGAGCTGTACCTACACCACCAGCAATAAAAATGATTTTCTTTTTCTTTAATTCTTCTTTAGGCATAGTACATAAATCACTTGCATTTCCTAGTGGTCCAACAAAGTCAGCAATACTATCTCCTACATTGAATTTAGATAATTCCATTGTTGATTTACCTACTGTTTGGAAAACAATAGTAACTGTTCCTTTTTCTCTATCATAATCAGCAACAGTTAGTGGAATTCTTTCACCAAATTCAGTATTTCTTGTAATTACAAATTGTCCAGGCATTGCACTTTTAGCAACTCTTGGAGCTAAAATATCCATTAGATAAATATTATTTGCTAGATATTCTTTTTTTACGATTTTAAACATAAATAATTCACCCTTTACTATTAAAATTATTTTTCTTTAAAAAGAAAAAACACTTTCAACTATTACATTATAACAATA
>JAILIR010000030.1 GCA_024695185.1 bacterium
AGATAAAGCCTTAACAAAGGCTTTTTCTTATGCTATAATTTAAGAAAGGAAGTGGTAGTATGGACTATTTATTTCATTATCATCCAAAGCTTAATTGGATAAATGATCCTAATGGATTGTGCTATTTTAATAATAAATTTCATATCTATTATCAATATAACCCAAAGGGTAATAGCTGGGGTAATATTTGTTGGGGCCATGCTACAACAATAGACTTCCTAAATTATACTGAAGAGAATATTGCACTTTATAATGATACACCTTATGATAAGGATGGCTGTTATTCAGGTAATAGTATTATAATTGATAATGTTTTATATATCTATTACACATCAGTACTAAATAATAAACAAACACAAAGTGTTGCTTATTCATCTGATGGATATAAATTTATTAAGTACGATAAAAATCCTATAATAGATACCATAGAAGAAGCAAGAGATCCATATGTGTTTATTTTTAACAATGAATTATACATGATAATAGGAGCAAATAAAAAGGTATTACTTTATAAAGCAAAAACTCCTTTTGAATTTGAATATGTATCTAATTTAATAGATATGGATGAATTTATAGAGTGCCCTAATTTAATAAATCTAGGTGATAAATACTTGCTTAAGTATTCATCTATGGTAGATAGATTAGACCATTTTATCATAGGAAGCTTTGATGGAATTAGGTTTATAAAAGAAAAAGAAGTTAGTTTAAAACTTCCTAAAAATTATTATGCTAGTCAAATATTTAAGCATAATAATGAATATATCATTATAGGTTGGATACATAATGATAATTATAAAACAGATAAATTATTTAATGGATATTTATCAATTCCTAGAATCATTTATTATGAGAATAATACACTTAAAACTAAACCATATAAAACACTTGAAAAATATTTTAAATCGAATAAATTAATTGATAATGATATAACTGAAGAGTATTAAAAAATCGCTAATATTAGCGATTTTTATTTATTATATAGAATTGCTTCAAAGCTTATTAATTCAATAGAATCAACAAAGTCTGAATGTAAGTTATTATCACTTAAAGCTGTTGATAAATACTTTTTGTTATCATCTGCAAATACAGTTAAAGCTCCATCATAGCCTGACATTACACAGCCTAAGAAGTTAGCACCTGATGATATACCTACACCTATACCAAAAGTCTTAGCAAGCTTTTGGGCCATACATATAGCATCATTATCATCAACTCTAATAATATCATCAACTATTTCTCTAGGATATAAGCCTGGGATGATTTCATCTGATAAGCCTTGGATTTGATGACTACCTAAGCTCTTACCAAGAGTTAGGATAGATGATTGAAGTGGTTCAAGAGCAAATACCTTGGAATTGTGTTTGTCCTTAAAATACTTTCCACAACCATTTAATGTACCTGCTGTACCTACTCCAGCGATGAAGCAAGGATACTTATCTGTTTGTTTTTCAATCTCAGGGGCAGTAGTCTCATAGTGAGCTAGGGCATTATATTTGTTTTCAAATTGATATGGTAAGAAACAATCTCTATGCTTATATGTTTCAGCTTCGATGAAGGCTTCTTCAAAGCCATCAGTTAAATCAAGCTCAGCACCATACATTTTAAGTATTTTAAATCTTTCAATACTCATGAACTTAGGCATAACCGCAACCATTTTGTTTCCTAAATATCTTGATATAGCCGCAAATGATATACCCATATTTCCACTAGTTACTTCAACAATTGTTTTATCTTCTGTAAGAGTACCTTCTTCATAAGCCTTCTTTAAAATATAATAAGCAACTCTATCTTTAATTGAACCACTTAAATTATACCATTCAGCCTTGCAACAAGCAGTTCTTATTTCTCCATTATATTTGTATTTTATTTTAATAAGTGGTGTTTTACCAATTAAATTAGATAAACTCTTAAATTTATCATCAAGCATAAATAATTCCTCCTTGTTAACATATGTTATTATAACATATAGATAATAGAAAAAACAATAAAATAATTATTGCATATTAAATATAATATGGTATAATAATAGAGCATGAGAATTATTTCTCATCCTTTGCACAATAGTGCCCACTAGACCATAAGGAGGTATAAAGAATGAAAAAGTACGAGGTAATGTATATCATTCGTCCAAATCTTGATGAAGCAGCAACAAAGGCAGTAATTGAAACTATTTCAAAGTTATTTACTGATATGAAAGCTAATATTGCTGAAACTAAAGAAATTGGACTAAAAGATTTAGCTTACGAAATTGCTGGATTCAAAAAAGGATTCTATGTATGGCAATTAGTAGAAGCAAGCAAAGAAGCTGTAGCTGAATTTAGCCGTATTGCACGTATCAATGAAGATATTATTCGTGATATCGTTGTAGTTTGTTAATAGGGGAGGACAAAAAATGAATAAAGTTATTTTAGTTGGTAGAATTACTAAAGATCCTGAATTAAGAAACATTCAAAGCGGCAGCTCAGTAGTTAATTTCACAATCGCAGTAAATAGACCTGTAGCACAAAATGCAGATCAAAATGCTAACAATGCTGATTTTATTAACTGTGTTATTTGGAATAAACAAGCTGAAAATTTAGCAAAATATGTTAAACAAGGTTCATTAATCGGTGTTGAAGGTAGAATTCAAACAAGAAGTTATGAATCTAACGGTCAAACAAGATATATTACAGAAGTTCTTTGTGACAATGTTCAATTCTTAGAAACTAAGAAAGACGGAAATGGTATTCAAAAAAATGCAGATCAAAATGGTAATTCTACTGAAGAAGATCAATATGCTTCAAAAATCAATAGCGTAGATGATAATGATTTGCCATTCTAAAAGGAGGAAAATAATATGCAACAACATAAGAAAAGACGTAAAGTTTGTTACTACTGCCAAAATAAGTTAGATGCAGTAGACTTTAAGAATACAGAATTATTAAGAAAGTTCGTTTCTGAAAGAGGTAAAATTTTACCAAGAAGAGCAACTGGTGCTTGTGCTAAGCATCAAAGAATGATTGCTATTGCAATTAAGAGAGCTCGTCATATGGCATTACTACCATTCGTAAAAGACTAATTAAATTATTTGTCTTTATACAGACAGTGTTTATAAGTTTTATACAAAAATATTAAGATCCTGAAAAGGGTCTTTTTTTGTTTTGTTGGCAATAAAATATAATCTATCGGCAAAGTATAATCGGCTTTTGCACCTAAAAAAATATTTATATTTTGCCGATAATATGATATAATTAATGTGGTGATGAAGTATGAAATATAAAAATACAAAAGAAATATCATTAATTTGGAATATATCCGAAAGAAGCGTAAGGGATTATTGCAATAAAGGCAAAATTCCGGGGGCTATTTTAGATGGTAAAACATGGAAGATTCCAGAGGATGCAGAAAAACCAAAAAGAAAAAAAAGACATACAAATAAAGATAAAACTTTATTAGAAATATTAAAAGATCAAAAAGAAACCAAAAGATCTGGTGGAATATATCACGAACTTCAAATAGAAATGACATATAATTCTAATCATTTTGAGGGCTCTAAACT
>JAILIR010000058.1 GCA_024695185.1 bacterium
GCATTTTCTGCTGGTATATATTCTATAAAGCATTTACCTCTTTCAACTGATTTTAAAAATACTAATCCATCATCAAATCTATCTTTTAACCAATTCTTTTTCGATGACACTTGAATATCATTATTATTAGATATTGCACAACATATATGTTCTTTTTCTAAATTATCTTTTGTTACTTGAATATACTCCATACTTATACTCCTTAATTAATCTTTCAAACATTCAATCGGAATAACTAAAACTCCGTCTTATTTCAATGAAATTTAACACATTGGAACATTTTTAAATATTTTGTTTTTGGTTGATATGTTTTTATGCTCAATATAGTTGTAACTATAAAATAGAGTTTTAGTGCTGACAAATGCCTAAAATATGTTTCCTAAGGCATCTCGTTTTCTAGTTACAACTCTAAACTGAAACTACTTAAATACTGACAAACTTTGAATATCGATTGAATCGCTACAAACTCCAATTATCCAAAATAAGATGAAAATGCCTTAAAACATGCCATTTTGA
Organism: bacterium; assembly: GCA_024695185.1. Taxonomy (GTDB): domain Bacteria; phylum Bacillota_I; class Bacilli_A; order Acholeplasmatales; family JAEDCM01; genus RGIG10196. The sequence continues at coordinate 517 of JAILIR010000058.1, forward strand.
CCCTATTTTTAGCTGTTTTAGACTATTTCTTTGTCAGCAAACAAACAGTTTCAACATGAGGAGTGAAAGGGAACATATCGATAGGCTGAATGTATTTAACATCATACTTTTTAGATAATACCTTTAAATCCTTGGCTAATGTAGATGGATTACAGCTTACATAAACTACTCTTTTTGGTTCCTTATCTAAAATCTTATATGTTAAATCTCTCATGCCACTTCTAGGTGGATCAGCAATAATAACATCTATATCATTAATCTTATCTAATTCAGCTACAGCATCACCACAAATAAATTTGACATTTTTAATCTTATTATTTATAGCATTCTCATTTGCACTTTTGATTGCTTCTTTATTATTTTCAATACCTACAACCTCTTTTGCCAGTTTAGATATCCATAAACTAATAGTACCAACCCCACAGTAGCAATCAACTACTTTTTCTTTTAAAGATAACTTCGCAGCTTTTTTAGCTTCATTATAAAGATGAACTGCTTGTGATGGATTAAGTTGGAAGAAGGCATTAGGTAATAAGTCAAAACAATAATTATCTAACTTATCAGTAATGTAATCTTCACCAAAATGTTTTTTAAGCTTACTACCAAAAATATCAATTGTTTCACCTTTATTTATATCTGAATAAATAGATGCAACATTAGGTATTTTCTTAACCTCATCAACAAGTGGAGCAATATCTGTTTTAGTCTCTCCCAAAATAAATGTTACTTGTATTTCTTTAGTATAGCTAGACTGTCTAGCAACAACATATTTTATTAATCCTTCATTTTTAGATTTTGGCTTAAATCCTAGTTTATCCATTAATTTTACTATCTTATTTAATAGGTCATTTAATTCACTATATTGAACTATACAATCATGTAATATAACTAGATGATTTGTATTAGGTTTATATATTCCCCAAGCACAACCATTCAAGTCTTTTATAGGTGCACTTACCTTATTTCTATAGTTATAAGGATTAGTCATTCCAATAGTCTTTTTAATCTCAAATTTTCTTGGATTTAATCCACTATATTTTTCTAAAGCTTCAATAATTAATTCTCTTTTTAAATTTAGAGATTCTTCATATTTAATGTGTTGTAAATTACACCCACCACATTCATAATACTTCTCACATTTAGGTTCTACTCTAAATGGAGATTTAACAATAATCTCTTTTAATTTAGCTTTAATAAACTTATCTGTTTCTTCAACAACTTCTACTTTTACTTTTTCTTTTGGAAGAGCATTATCTATAAAAACAATCTTTTTATTATAGTATGCAATTCCTTCACCATTTATACCTATTTTCTTTACTTCTAACTCTAGCATATCTAATATTATAATCTTAGAGATTATTCTCCTTCCAAACTTAATTATAACTTGAAGTATAAAATAATGGTAGTAAAAAAAAACAATTTATTATATAATTAAAGAGGTATGAAAGGAGTCTTTATATGAAAATTGTAAATGCCATATACCGTATCAATACTGTTGATATGCGTGATGTAAAAGAAAATGCAAAAGAAATCTATGAAAAAATTGGAGATGTAATCACAAATATAAGATTAACAATTGCACCTGCAGATGCTCTACTAAATATTCCTAGAATAACTTGTAACGAACTAAAGAAATTATTTAATATAATTATAACTAATCAATAAGTTGTAATACAATATATAGATGTTGAAA
>JAILIR010000087.1 GCA_024695185.1 bacterium
TCTAATACCTAAACGTCTAGCTTGTGCATCACCTAATGTAGAACAACTACCAACTTCAAAATATTTCTTTTGTCTTGGGCTCCATGCTTCTACATCACATGACTTAACTTTTAAATCAGCTAAATCTCCACTACAGCATTCAAGTGTTCTAACAGGAACATCTAAGCTTCTAAAGAATTCAACTGTATAACTCCACATCTTATTATACCAATCCATTGATTCTTCAGGCTTACAAATAACAATCATTTCTTGCTTTTCAAATTGATGAACTCTATAAACTCCACGTTCTTCAATTCCGTGTGCTCCAACTTCCTTTCTAAAGCATGGTGAATAGCTTGTTAGAGTAAGTGGAAGTTTGTTTTCTGGAATAATTTGACCTTTAAATCTACCAATCATTGAGTGTTCTGATGTACCAATTAAATATAAGTCTTCACCTTCAATTTTATACATCATATTTTCCATTTCAGCAAATGACATAACTCCATTTACAACATCACTTTTAATCATAAATGGTGGAATACAATAAATGAATCCCTTATTAATCATGAAATCTCTAGCATAGCTTAACATTGCTGAATGAAGTCTAGCAATAGGACCACATAAGTAGTAGAAGCCGTTACCTGAAACTCTACCTGAAGCATCCTTATCTAAGCCATCAAACTTAGCCATGATATCTGCATGGTATGGAATTTCATAACTTGGAACAACAGGTTCACCAAATTTTTGATTTTCTACGTTTTCTGAATCATCTTTTCCAATTGGAACTGTAGAATCAATGATATTAGGAATAACCATCATTTTCTTAAGTAATTGTTCCTCTAAAACTACTTGATCTTTTTCAATTTCAGCTATTCTAGCATTATTTTTTGCTACTGTTGCTTTAATTTCGTTAGCTTCATCAATTTTCTTTTCTCTCATTAAAGCTCCAATTTGTTGGCTTAATTGATTACGAGAAGCTCTTAAGCCCTCAGCTTCACCTTTATAAGCTCTAATTTTCTTATCAAGATCAATTACTTCATCAACAAGTGGTAATTTTTCATCTTGGAATTTTTTCTTGATGTTTTCTTTTACGATTTCTGGGTTTTCTCTTACAAATTTAATGTCTAGCATAATAAATCCTCCTATATATAAAAATAAAAACACCCTTAAAGGACGTTGATAAACGTGGTGCCACCTTTTTTACTTCTTAAGCCCTTAACGCGGGATACGGATATTATTAATATCACTAAAGGGTAGATTTCATACTTTATTATTACTAGTTTCCACCAAACACTAGCTCTCTATAAATAATAGATAGTATTACTTAGTCCTTATCATTGCTTTACAAATATATTATAATTCTTTTTTTAAATTAATCAACGTTTATTTAAAAATAAAAAAAGGAGGACTTAAATCAATAAGTCCAAAATCTCTTTATCTAGCGATTTATTGTGCCTTGAAAAAATGTCCATCATATATTATTTTATATCCATCAACAGTACCATTAGTTATACAAGTCCATGAATTTGAAGCACTATTAAAAGTTACTGTCATTCCTCCATCAGAACCTGCTCCTTCAAATGGAGTTTCCTTAATTGTACCTTCATCAATTAAGCTAGTTATAGTAGTTGTATAAACACTACCTTCCTTAGTTACAGAAGTATGCGTATAGCCTACCCAACAATCTAGTATAACAGTTCTAGCATCATAATATATATTTTCAACCTTATTTATTGCTACATTTTTTTTATGCATCTTTATCATTTTTATAGCGATAAAAACAGTAAAACATATACTTAGTATTAAAAAAGGAATTACTATTAATCAAACAATCATACGTGCCTTACTACCAGAGCCTGCACCATTTTTTCCTGCTTTCATTGACATTGAATCAAATGATGGTGTGCCTGGTTCATCCTTTAATCTTGCTCCACAAGTAGGACAATAATTTCCCTCAGTTACTTCAGTACCACACTTTTTACAAAACATAATATTCCTCCTACCCTTATAATTATATAAAAAATAAATCTAATAGTAAACAAAAAAGGGTTGCAATTATATGCAAACCCTTTAAATACTATTCAGTTTCCGCTTCATCCTCTTCATCTTCTGAATGAGGAATAATAGATACTGCTGAAATGGTTTGATTACTGTTTTTATTGTTTCTCATATCAATTAGAATTACTCCTTGAGTAGCTCTACCTGTTGTAGGGATATTCTTACTTGATATTCTAATTACATTACCTTTAGAAGTAGTAATTAATAAGTCTTCATCATTAGTTATAGTATGTAAGCTTACTAATTTACCATTCTTTTCAGTAACATTAAGTGTCTTTACACCCTTACCAGCACGAGATTGTAATCTATACTCACTAGCTACAGTACGCTTACCATAACCATTTTCAGTAACAATTAAGATTTCTTGGTTTTCATCATTAATTACAGATACACCAACTAATCTTTCATCATCATCTAAGCTCATACCCTTAACACCACTAGCTGTACGACCTACAACTGAGATATCATTTTCATCAAATCTTATAGCCTTACCATTAGAAGCACCTAAAACAATTTGACGAGAACCATCTGTCTTTACAACATCTAGTAATTCATCATTTTCTTTCATACCGATAGCAATAATACCACTTGATCTAATGTTTTGGTAATCACTAACCTTTGTACGTTTTACAATACCTTTTCTTGTTACGAATAATAAGTATTCATCATCCCTATCAAATTCATTAACTACAGTAATAGCTCTTAATTCTTCATTTGCTTTACCATCAGTACCCTTTTCAAGAGGAACAATATTTATTACTGGTATACCCTTACTTGTACGACTTCCTTCAGGGATTCTATAAGCTTTCTGCTTATAAACTCTACCCCAAGTAGTGAAGAATAGAAGATAATCATGGCTTGATACAACCATTGAATCAACAATCATATCATCTTCATGAGTCTTCATTCCACCATGACCAGTACCACCACGGCGTTGTGTCTTAAATTCATCTAAGTTAGTACGCTTTACATATCCACCCTTAGTGATTATTAACATAACTTCAGTACGAGGAATTAAGTCTTCATTATCGATATCAATATCACTAGTTAAATCGATAGTAGATTTTCTTTCATCTTTGTATTTATTCTTTATTTCAGTTAATTCATCTTTAATGATTTGTTTAACTTTTTCAGGATCAGCTAGAATTTCATTATATTCTTTAATTGAAGCTTCTAAGGCTGCCTTTTCTTCTAAAGTCTTTTCTCTAGATAAACCACTTAAGCTCTTTAATCTCATATCTAAAATAGCTTGAGCTTGTCTATCAGATAAATTGAACTTATTCATTAATTTATCTTTTTCAGTTCCATCAGTAGTATTTCTAATAATATTAATGATTTCATCAATATTATCAAGAGCAATAACATAGCCATCAACAATTTCTAATCTATCAATAGCTTTCTTTAAATCAAACTTAACTCTATTAGTAATTACATTGATTTGATGTTCAATGTAACATTCCAAAATTCGCTTTAAACTAAGCTTTTCTGGACGTTTGTTTACTATGGCAGTCATATTGATACCATATGATTGTTGAAGTGGAGTTTCCTTATATAATGTGTTTAGAATAACAAATGCATTAGCGTCTCTTCTAATTTCAACTACAATTCTAAGACCATTTCTATTTGACTCATCTCTTAGATCAGTAATACCATCAATTACCTTATCTTTTACAAGTTGAGCTATCTTTTCAATTAATAAAGTCTTTCTTACACCAAAAGGTATTTCAGTTATAACAATGGATTCTTTACCATTGTTTTCTACTATTTCAGCTTTACTACGAATAGTAATAGAACCATTACCTGTAGTATAAGCACTAGTTAATCCATTAGCTCCTAAAATGATACCTCCTGTAGGGAAGTCAGGACCTTTAATGTAGTTCATTAAATCTAAACTATCTAATTCAGGATTATCAATTAAGGCTAGTGTTCCATCAATTACTTCACCTAAATTATGAGGTGGAATATTTGTTGCCATACCTACGGCAATACCAGTAGTACCATTAATTAATAGGTTAGGTACTCTTGCAGGTAATATTTCAGGTTCCATTTCGCTTGCATCATAGTTATCAATAAAAGGAACTGTTTCCTTATTGATATCTCTAAGCATTTCCATAGCCATTTTACTCATACGAGCTTCTGTATAACGCATAGCTGCAGCGCCATCACCATCGACATTACCAAAATTTCCGTGTCCATCAACTAAAGGATATCTATAGCTGAAATCTTGAGCCATATGTACCATAGCTTCATAAATAGAAGAGTCTCCATGTGGATGGTACTTACCCATAACATCACCGACGATACGAGCACTTTTCTTATGTGCTACACCAGGAGTTAGGTTAAGTTCATTCATACCCCAAAGAATCCTTCTTTGAACTGGCTTTAAACCATCTCTAACATCAGGAATTGCTCTAGCAACAATAACGCTCATAGCGTAACTTAAGAAAGAACCTTCAAGTTCATGTTTTAATCCAATATCTTTAATCTTACCGTGATTAAATTCAACATCCATTAAATCATTCTCATCCATCCGTTACACCTCCTATGCATCAATTTCTGCATATTGAGCATTTTCCTCAATAAACTTTCTTCTTGGATCAACCTCATCACCCATTAAAGTAGTGAATAAGTGATCAGCTTCAATCGCATCATCTACTGTAATTCTAAGTAATGTTCTACGTTCAGGGTCCATTGTAGTTTCCCATAATTGTTCAGGGTCCATTTCACCTAGACCTTTATAACGTTGTACATCATACTTAGCATTTTTAAATCTATCATCTTTCTTTAATTTCTCTAATTCTTCATCAGTATAAGCATAATCAACATTCTTACCATTACCAGCACTAATCTTATATAGTGGTGGACATGCACTATATACATAACCTTCTTCAATTAAACCTCTCATATAACGATAGAAGAATGTTAATAGTAATATTCTAATATGTGCACCATCGACATCGGCATCGGTCATGATTACTACTTTATGATATCTAGCCTTTGTTACATCAAATTCATCTTTAAAGCCTGTACCAAATGCTTGAATCATTGACATGATTTCATTATTTTGTAAAGCTCTAATTTCACTAGTCTTTTCAACATTTAAGATTTTTCCTCTTAAAGGTAAAATGGCTTGATATTCAGGTTCTCTACCACTTTTAGCAGAACCACCAGCTGAATCACCCTCGACTATATATATTTCAGAAAGTGCTGGATCTTTACATCTACAATCAGCAAGTTTACTAGCTAGCTTAATAGAATCAAGTGGACTCTTTCTAACAGTTTCTCTAGCCTTTTGTGCGGCAATTCTTGCACGGCTTGCCATTAATGCTTTATCTATTATTTGTTTAGCTTCAGCTGGATGCTCATTTAAATATCTTTCTAAGCCTTCACCAAAGATTTTAGATACGATTTCTTTAACCTCAGCATTTCCAAGCTTAGTCTTTGTTTGTCCTTCAAATTGAGGATCAGGGTGTTTTACAGAAATGATTGCTGTTAAACCTTCAATTAAGTCGCTACCCTTAAATCCTTCATCTTTCTTGAACATGTTATGATCTTTTGCATATCTTGATAAAACTCTCATTAAGGCCATCTTAAATCCATCTTCATGGTAACCACCTTCATGAGTTTTAATATTGTTTGTGAATGAATATATACAAGAGTTGTATTCACTTGTATATTGCATAGCTATTTCTACACCTATAACTTGTTCAACATCAACAAGCTCATCACCATGAGGCTTCTTAACTGTTACAGCTTCAGATTTATCGAAATATAAGATTTCTTCTGAAAGAGGTTCTTTATTATCGTTTATGTATTGAACATATTCCTTTAAACCACCTTCATAACAGTAGCTCTTTTCAACCTTTTCTTCACCACGTTCATCAGTGATAGTTATTTTTAGTCCCTTATTTAAGAAAGCTAATTCTCTAACTCTTGTATCTAGTGTTTCAAAGTTATAAACAGAAACTTCAGTAAATATTTCTTCATCGGCTTTAAATTCAATTACAGTTCCATGCTTATCAGTTTCACCAAGGCACTTAATATCAGCGATAGCTTTACCTCTATGGAATTCTTGATAATACTTTTTACCATTCTTATAAACAGTTGCTTTTAACCATTCTGATAAGGCATTAACAACAGAAGAACCTACACCATGTAAACCTCCTGATACTTTATATGCTGAGTTATCAAACTTACCACCAGCATGTAGTACAGTTAAAACAGTTTCTAGTGTCGATTTACCTGTTTTTGGATGGATATCTACAGGAATACCTCTACCATTATCTGTAACCCTAATAATTTCACCTTTTAATACTTCAACTAATATTTCATCACAAAAACCAGCTAAAGCTTCATCAATAGAGTTATCAACTATTTCCCAAACTAAATGATGTAATCCACGCTCACTAGTACTACCAATATACATACCAGGACGTTTTCTTACAGCTTCTAAACCTTCCAAAACCTGTATTTCACTTGAATCGTAATTATCTACCATTTTAAAGCCTCCTTTTTCCCTAATAATTTTTTTATATTTTATTAAAATAAAAAATTATTCACAAAATACCATATTTATTATATCATAATAAATACGAAAAAACACCCTTTTTTATTAAAAATTTCAAGTTTTTTTTAATTTCTAGTATATTTCTTAGACAATACTATAAAAACGCCTAAAAATTGATAAAAAATATCTTAAAATTAGAATTTAAAATTAAACAAAAATAAAAAAATCATGTATGCTAGATACACGATTTCTATAATTTGATGCTTTGTGAATTAGTTAATAAGAAATTATCAATATTATCTAAATCAGTTG
>JAILIR010000089.1 GCA_024695185.1 bacterium
GCTTAAATAAAAATGTTAATTCAAAAGGAGATACAAACTTTATTGTTGTATTTACTGTAAGTAATGAAGCAGGTAGTTTAGCTAAAGCACTAAATATTATTAGTTCTAACGGATTTAATATGAGAAACTTACGTAGTAGACCAATGAAGAACTCTATGTGGAAATATTATTTCTATGTTGAAATTGAAGGAAATGTATTTAGTGAAGCTGGAAGTGACTTATTAATCCAACTTAAAACAGTATGTGATGACTTAAAGTTAGTAGGTACTTATAGAGTAGACTAGGAGGGGTAAAATGGTTATTGATGTAAAGTCAAAGACAAATGATATAGAATATCCTATCATTATTGAGCGTGATTCTATAAAAAAACTTAATAACTATTTTAATATAGATAGAAAAGTCCTAATCATAACTGATGATGGAATACCTAGAAATTTAGTTCATACTATTTCTAAACAAATTAGTGATGTATACATCTTTACAATAGAACAAGGTGAAGCTAGTAAAAATTTTACTAATTATGAAAACATATTAGAATTTATGGTAGAAAAAAAGTTCACTAGAACTGATTGTATTATTGCAGTAGGTGGTGGAGTAGTTGGTGATTTAAGTGGTTTTATTGCTAATAGCTATATGAGAGGAATAGATTTCTACAATATACCAACAACACTACTTTCAGAAGTTGATTCATCAATTGGTGGAAAATGTGCAATAGATTTCTTAAATATTAAAAATAATATAGGATGTTTTAAATTCCCTAAAGCTGTTTTAATTGATTCAAACACTTTAGAAACTCTAGATGCTAGACAATTTAATGCTGGATTAGCTGAAGTTATTAAAATGGCCGCAACTTTCAGCAAAGATTTATTTAATTATTTAAAAAGCACAAAAAAAGTAGATATAGATTACGTCATAAGTGAAGCTTTAAAATTAAAGGCTGATGTCGTAGAAAAAGATCCTTTTGAGAAAGACTTAAGAAAAGTATTAAACTTTGGACACACTATAGGACATGCAATTGAATCACTAAATGAAGGTGCTTTATTACATGGTGAATGTGTTGCTATAGGTATGACTTATATGGTAGATAGTTCTATTAAAGATGAATTATTACAAGTTTTAGAAAAATATAATCTACCAACAAGTTGTGAAGTAGATACTCAAAAAGTAATAGATTTGATTAAAGTAGATAAGAAAGCTTCAAGTGATAATGTAACTATTGTTTATGTAAGTAAAATCGGAAGCTTTGAATTTAGAAAAATAAAAATAGATAGTATAAAAGATTACCTTAAATAGGAGGTGTATTTATGAAAAATGTTTTAGGAGATAATTTAACATTAACTCTATTTGGTGAATCACATTTAGAATATATTGGTGGTACACTAGATGGACTTACTCCAGGAATAAAAATTGATGAAGAGTTCATTAAACATTTCTTATCTCTTAGAAGGCCTTGCTGTAAAACTGATACAGCTAGAGTTGAAGAAGATGAATATAAAATCATTAGTGGCGTATTTAATGGATACACTACAGGTGCACCACTAACTATAATTATTCCAAATAATAATGTTAATAGTAATGCCTACACTGATTTAGAATCTAAGGCTAGACCAAGTCATGCGGATTATGCCGCATACCAAAAGTATCATGGCTTTAGTGATTATAGAGGTGGAGGACATTTTTCTGGACGTATTACAGCTGTAATTGTTGCACTAGGTTCAATATGCCTAAAAGCTCTTAATGATAAAGGTATAAAAATAGGAACACATATTTTAAAGTGTGGAAGTGTAATTGATAAAGCATTTGAAAATGATAGTGAAATAGATTTGATTAATAATAAAAAAATACCTCTAATCAATAATTTAGATGCTAAACTTGAAAGTGAAGTATTAAAAGTTAAAGAAAATAAAGATTCAATTGGTGGTGTAATTGAAACAATGATTACTAACGCCCCAGCGGGAATTGGTGATCCTTGGTTCTCATCAGTTGAAGGAAAAATAAGTAACGCAGTTTACTCAATTGGTGGAGTTAAGGGAATAGAATTTGGTCTAGGCTTTGGCTTTCAAGATGGATTTGGAAGTAATCTAAACGATGAATTCTATCTTGATAATGGCGTAGTTAAGACAAAAACTAATAATAATGGCGGAATAAATGGTGG
>JAILIR010000098.1 GCA_024695185.1 bacterium
CAGTGTTATTTATTTCTAATTCTAGTTTCTTTTTATTAATCTCTTTAAAGAATAAAATAGCAAATGGAATACATATGATAAATGTTAGAATATCCGCAACCATCAAGGATATTTCAACCCCTGTTATACCAATATATAAAGGTAATATTAGGATAAATGGTATATAACATATTCCTTGTCTAAAGCATGAAACAATGATTGCTTTAGCTTTTTTACCAAGTGATTGGAAGCTCATATTACAAGCTACTCCTAGTGGACAGAAAGCTAAACCAATACACTGAAATAATAAAGAATTTCTTCCTATGGTTCTACCGCTTGGCGTTTTAACAAACACATTCATTAGAGGTATAGATAGACTTGCTAATATAGCTGCACCTACTACCATAACAACAGTAGACATCTTAAGCATAAACCAGAAAGCTTCTTTAACTCTATCATATTTTTTCGCACTATAATTATAACCAGCAACAGGTTGGTAGCCTTGACCTATACCAAGCATTATCATAAATACTATCTGTGTTATCTTAGCAACAACACCCATAGCAGCTGTACCTGGGTCTCCACCATAAGTATTAGCGGCATCATTTAAGAGAATTGTTGCGGTGCTTGCTAAACCTTGTCTAAGTAATGAAGGTAAGCCTATCACACAAATTAAACCATAATCACGAGGCTTAAAGCTTATATTTTTAACATGTAGTTCTACTACTGTTTTCTTTCTTAGATAAAATGACAATAATATAATAAAACTTATTGTTTGACTTATGGCTGTAGCTATAGCAGCACCTTTAATACCTAAGCCAAAAGCAAAGATAAATAATGGATCTAGTGCTAAGTTAAGAATTCCACCTGTAGCTAAGCCTATAGTAGATAGCTTAGCTTTACCTTCTGCTCTTAAACTATTATTTAAAACAAATGATACCATCATCATTGGCGCAGCCAATATTATAAAGAAAGCATAATCTTTTGCATACGGTAAAACCGTGTCACTTGCTCTAATAACTTTCATCAATGGTTTTATAAATATTGTACCAAATATAAGTATTAGTATACCAATTAAAATAGCGCTAAACAAAGCTGTTGTTGCTACTTTACTTGCCTCTTTATCCAAGTGTTTTCCTAAGAGTCTTGCTATAATACTTCCTGCACCCATACCTATCATAAAGCCTATAGCTTGTATTATAGTCATTAATGGAAATACAACATTAACTGCTGCCGTGATTGAATCATCACCTAGTAGCGTAACAAAGTAAGTATCACCAAAGTTATATATTGCTGTTACTAGCATTGATATAACTGTAGGAATTGCTAGTGATGTTATTAACTTAGGGATCTTTGTTTCTGTCATTTTTATATATTGTGCTTCTTCCTTTGTCAAAAACATCACCTCCATTTTACTTCTTTATTTTAACATAAATATGTTATAATAAAAAAGAGGTGAAAAGTATGAAAGTGTTATTATTAAATGGAAGTCCTGATGCAAAAGGTTGTATCAATGAAGGCTTAAAAGTTATGGCTAAAATATTTGAAAGTGAAAAAATAGATTATGAGATAATACAAATTGGCAAAAATCCTATTGCTGGTTGTATTGGTTGTGCATCATGTAGAAAAACAGGTGAATGTTTTAGAAAAGATATTGCTAATGAAGTAGCAGCAAAGCTTAAAGAAGCTGATGGTTTTGTAATTGGTTCACCAGTTTATTATTCTTCACCAAATGGTAGCTTATTAGCATTATTAGATAGAGTATTTTATCAAGCAAGTGGTTTAGAATTTAAAGTAGGAGCATCTATTGTAAGCTGTAGACGTGGTGGTGCTAGTTCTACTTTTGACATGTTAAATAAATATTTCTTAATATCTAATATGCCTATTGCTCCATCTAATTATTGGAATATGATTCATGGTTCTAAGGCTGAAGATATTTATAAAGATGAAGAAGGTATTCAAACACTTGAAGTTCTAGCTAGAAACATGGTTTTCTTAATGAAATCTATTAAATTAGGTAAGGATAATAACTTAAATCCAGCCATGGTATCAAAGATAAAAACTAATTATATTAAATAAAGAAAAATCCCGATAATTCGGGATTTTTTATTATAATTCGTAAGTCATTAAATCAACCTTTTTATTAGC
>JAILIR010000193.1 GCA_024695185.1 bacterium
CCTAAATGCGGAGAAATGATTTTATCACATCGTGTTTGTCCAAATTGTGGAAACTATAACGGAATACTAATTGTTGATTCATCTTTAAATATTGTTTTACATATTCTATCTTCTAAAGAATGGAAAGATATTACTACTACTCTACCATCCTTATTTAGTAAGTTAATAGCATCTTTTAGCGATTTTTCAAACACTTTAAGCTCATCATTTACTTCTATTCTTAAAGCTTGAAAAATACGTTTTGCAGGGTGTCCTTTAGAGTTTAATACCTTTTGAGGTAGGGCACTTTTAATTACTTCTACTAGTTCAAGTGTAGTTGTAATAGGTCTATTATCTACTATTTTTTTGGCAATTTGTTTACTGAATGGATCCTCTCCATACATATAAAATATTCTTACTAAATCGTTATAGGAATATTCATTAACTACTTCATATGCAGATAGCTTTGCTTCTTGATTCATTCTCATATCAAGCATAGCATCACTATTATAGCTAAAACCTCTAGTTTCATCATCAAATTGAAAAGATGATACACCTAAATCATAAAGGACTCCATCTACTTTTGTTACACCAAGCTTTTCTAATTCTTCTTTTATATTAACAAAATTAGTTTTTATAATAGTGTAATTATTCGAAATCTTATCTAATCTTTCCTTTGCAACATTAATTGCAAATGTATCTTGATCAAAGGCATATAAGTGACCAGTTTTAAGTTTGGATAGTATTAAAGAACTATGTCCTGCTCCACCTAATGTGCAATCGACATATATTCCACTATCTTTTATGTTCAAATATTCAATTGCTTCATTAAGTAAAACAGTCTTATGTTCCATAAAAACCTCCATATATAGAAAATAGATGCCTAGTGCATCTATTTCTAAATTACTTTTCTTCCTTCTTTTCTACAACTTGCTTTCCGTTATAGTTTCCACAATTTGGACAAACACGATGTGATAAAATCATTTCTCCGCATTTAGGACATGTTACCATACCTGGTGCTGAAATGTTGTAATGAGATCTTCTCATACGTTTCTTTGTCTTAGATGTACGTCTGAAAGGTACTGCCACTTAAAACACCTCCTATAAATATTTTTTTAAGTCTGCAAAAGCTGGATTTATATATTCTTCAACTTCCTCTTCCTCATTGAATGTTATCCCTTCTTTGACAACCTTCATAGGAATACGCATAATGATATTTGCTAGAATAACTTCATCCAAGTTTACTTCGTTAGTAACTAGATTTACATCATCACCATCATTATTTTCTGTTTTAAATATTTCATCTGTGTTAAAATCAAGTGGATAAATGACATCTTCTAAACTAATTGCACAAGTCATTGTTAGTTCACATTTAATATTAAGTGAGAACACATATTCGTCGAACCCAAGCTCATAACCATTACCAGTAATTTTCACCATAGATATGGCTTTTACATCTGGCATTTTATCTAGTTCATTACTTAGATCCAATTCATAATCGACTACAATTGGTTTATTCATTTTGGCTAATTGACCTAAAGTCCACTTCATTGTAATCACCTCAGCCTATTCTATTTTACTTTTTTCTTAACTGAATGTCAATATGTATAATTAATAATATCTTATGTAAAATAAGCATATTGTTAGATTAATAACATTTATGTTATAATAATATTGGTGATGATAATGAAAATAGTCGGAATAGTCGCAGAATATAATCCACTACACAATGGACATTTATATCATATTGAACAAGCAAAAAAGGATGCGGATGTTTTAATAGTTGTTATGGGAGGTAACTACTCTATGCGTGGAGGAGTTGCACCTATGGATAAGTTTATTAAGACTTCCCTTGTTTTAAAATATGGCGTTGATTTAGTAGTTGAGCTTCCTACAGTTTATGCTATTCAAAGCGCTGATATTTTTGCCTTATCAGCTATATCAATTTTAAATGAATTACATTGTACAGATATTTATTTTGGTAGTGAATCTGATGATATTAAGTACTTACAAAAGGTTGTTTCTTTAACTGAAAAGAAAAGCTATTCAGAATTGTTACATGAATTTATGGGTCAAGGTTTCTCATACCCTAAATCAGCTGGTATGGCTTTGGAATCCTTAGGTATTCCAACTTTAGAATCATGTGATCAAATGAATGTATGTTACTTAAAAGCTTTAAAAGAATTAAAGAGCTTAATAGTACCTCATACAGTTAAAAGAGAAACAAAATATGCAAGTGCTACTTCTATAAGAATGTTTGGACCAACTATTGATATGGTTCCTGAAGAAATTATGGAATACTATAGAAATTATGGTTTCAATCATATGAATAATTACTACGATTTATTAAGATATAAAATTACATTAAATACACCAATAATTGATGAAGGATTAGAAAATGCTTTAGATCCTAATTTCCCTACATATCAAGATTTAGTAAGAAGCTTAATTTCTAAAAGATATACTGAATCTAGAATTAGTAGATATTTAGTAAAAACACTCCTTGATTTAAAATTAGATTTCCCAAG
>JAILIR010000101.1 GCA_024695185.1 bacterium
TATATTTTGATAAGGATAATAATAGAGTAGGCTATGGTAGAGGTTATTATGATAGATACTTAAAAGATTATAAGGGTATAACTATAGGTGTAGGTTATGATTTTCAAGAAGTAGATAAAATAGATGTTAAACCAACGGATGTAAAACTTAATTACATCATTAAGGGGGTTATAAAATGAAAGCTGTAATATTACTTGCAGGTGGTAAAGGTGTTAGATTTAATGCTGGATACAATAAATTATTATATGAAATTAATAATAAAAAGATTTATGAATATAGCTTAGATGCCTTTAAGGGATATAAAATATATTTTGTATCTGATGATATTTTCCCTAAAGATGTAATTCAAGTAAAAGCCGGAGCTACGCGCTTTTTAAGTGTTTATAATGCGCTACAAGTTGTTAAAGAGGATTATGTATTAATACATGATTGTGCTAGATATAATATTAAAAAAAGTGTGATTGATAAGTGTTACACTTATGATTTATTCTATGTAGGTGTAAAACCTATTGATACTATTAGAACAGGTAATATTACCTTAAATAGAGATGAGCTAATTGTTGCTCAAACACCTCAAGGTGGTAAAACAAAAATACTTAGAGAAGCTTATGAATTAGCTTATAAGGATAACCTAACTAACTTCACTGATGATATATCAGTAGTAAATCATTATTTTGATATTGTCCCAAAAGTTATATTTGGGGATTATGACAATATCAAAATCACAACAAAAGAAGATCTACCTAAAGAATATAGAATAGGGCACTCCTTTGATATACATAAGTTAGTAGAAAATAGACCTCTTGTATTAGGTGGAGTAAAGCTTGATTATAAGCTAGGCTTACTAGGACATTCTGATGGAGACTGTTTATTACATGCGATTAGTGAAGCAATTCTAGGCGCATTATCTTTAGGCGACTTAGGAAAGTTTTATCCAGATACTGATCCTAAAACAGAAGGAATTGATTCTAAAGTAATATTAAAAGATATTTACAATAAAATGATTGATTTAGATTATGGAATCAATAATATCGATTGTATGATATATGCAGAAGAGCCCAAGATGGCGCCATATATTCTAGATATGAGAAAGACAATATCAAATATTTTAAATATTGATATTGCGCTTGTAAGCATTAAAGCAACAACATTTGAAGGTCTAGGAGATATAGGCAATAAAAAAGCTATCGCAAGTGATGCGACAATTCTCTTAGAAAAGAGATAGAATTAATAAAAACGCTTTAATAATTATTTTTGTATAAAAAATATATTTTTTATGATACAATAAGAAACGTGGTGAATAATATGGTAGTAGAAACTAAATTTGGAACCTATGAAATAATTAAAAATGTTAAGGATGCCTTTGATATAGCAAAGTTTGAAGAACGCTATATAGAAGAATGCTTCGATAGATATGAAGTATTAGTTGGTGATGTATCAAGTGGTATATTACGAATCAAAGGTTTTAATGCCAATGATAAAGAAAATGATGTAAGATTTATTCCTGATTATTTATCTGAATCATGTGCTTTTGGATGTCCTTATTACATTTTACAGAGATTAAAGAAAGGCAAAGTGTAGTTTTATGAATACAGAAGAACAAGTAATTGATGTTATTAATAGAATTAGACCATACTTAAATAGTGATGGTGGAGATGTTGAATTCGTAAAATTCGAAAATGGTATAGTCTATGTAAGATTAGTTGGAGCTTGCGCAGGATGTGCTATGCAAGATGCAACTTTAAAGGATGGACTAGAAGCATTACTTTTAGAAGAAGTTCCAGGAGTAATTGAAGTAGTTAATGTTTCAGAAGAAATTTCTGATGAAAATAAATAAAGGAGAAAAAGAATATGAAAAAAATGACTTTAGATTTAAAAAACATTTCTAAATTTGTATCTGAAAAAGAATTCGATGCTGAATTAAAGCATGCAGAAACTGCATTCAATGTATTAGCATCTAAAACTGGTGCAGGTAATGATTTCTTAGGATGGTTAGATTGGCCTCTAAACTATGATAAAGAAGAATTCGAAAGAATCAAGAAGGCTGCTGAAAAGATTAGAAAGCAATCACAAGTACTAATCGTTATTGGTATTGGTGGATCTTACCTAGGAGCTAGAGCTGCTATTTCTATGTTAGAAAAAGCATTTGGCAAAGACGATCTAGAAATCGTATTCTGCGGAAACAATATTTCAAGCAAATACACTTATGACTTAATTGAATACATCAAGGATAAAGATTTCTCAATTAATGTTATTTCTAAGAGTGGTACAACTACAGAACCAGCTATCGCATTTAGAATCTTCAAGAAGATTTGTGAAGAAAGATACGGTGAAGGTGCAAAAGATAGAATCTTTGCTACTACAGATAAGGCTAGAGGAGCTTTAAAGAAGCTTGCTACTGAAAAAGGCTATGAAACATTCGTAGTACCTGATGATATCGGTGGTAGATTCTCTGTTACTACAGCTGTAGGTTTACTACCTATTGCTTGTGCAGGTATTTCCATTGATGAATTAATGAAGGGTGCTAATGATGCATATAAAGATTTAAAGAATTTCTCTAAAGATAATGATGCTGTTAGATATGCTCTATCAAGATACTTATTATACAAGAAGGGTTATAAAGTAGAAATGCTTATTAACTATGAACCAGCATTCTTCTATTTCGCAGAATGGTGGAAACAATTATTTGGTGAATCAGAAGGTAAAGATAACAAGGGTATCCTACCTACTAGTGCATCATTCTCTACAGATCTTCACTCACTTGGTCAATATATCCAAGAAGGTGAAAGAATGTTATTTGAAACAGTACTTAACTTAGAAACTCCACTTGAGGATATTACAATTGAAGCTGATGATGCTAACCTTGATGGACTTAACTATTTAGCTGGAAAGACTATTAGTTATGTAAATCATAATGCATATGTAGCTACAGTTTTAGCTCATGTTGATGGAGGAGTTCCAAATATCGCAATCAATGTTCCTGAATTATCAGGCTACATGTTTGGATATCTATCATATTTCTTCTTCAAGTCATGTGGAATTAGCGCATACTTAATTGATGTTAATCCATTCAACCAACCAGGTGTTGAAGCATACAAGAAGAACATGTTTGCCCTACTAGGTAAACCTGGATATGAAGAATTAAGAAAAGAAATCGACAAGAAGTTAAAATAGTAAATAAATAAAAGCACACCAACCTGTGCTTTTAAGCATTTTAGGAGGATATTTATATGGGTGGATTTTTTGGTGTAGCTTCTAAATCAGATTGTATATTTGACCTATTCTTTGGTGTAGATTATCATTCTCATTTAGGAACTAAACGTGGTGGTATGGCTGTATATAGCCCTGAACTAGGATTTAATAGGCAAATTCATAATATTGAAAACTCACCATTTAGAACAAAGTTTGAAAAAGAAGTTCTAACAATGAAAGGTAACTTTGGTATTGGTTGTATTTCTGATACAGAACCACAACCACTAATTGTTAGAAGTCATCATGGAACTTTTGCTATTACTACAGTTGGTAAAATTAATAATATCGATAAGATTGTTGATAAGATTTTTATTAAAAATCATTCACATTTCTTAGAAACTAGTAGTGGAATTAATGCTACAGAATTAATCGCAGCCTTAATTAACCAAAAGGATAATTTAATTGAAGGTATTCGTTATGCACAAAAGGTAATAGATGGCTCTATTACAATGTTATTAATGAATGAAAAGGGTATTTATGCGGCTAGAGATAGATTTGGTAGAACACCACTAGTAGTAGGTAAAAAGGAAGATTCATGCTGTGTTGCTTTTGAAGAATTCTCATATTTAAACTTAGGTTATAGTGACTTAAAGGAACTAGGACCAGGTGAAATAGATATTATTACTCCAGATGGCGCAAAGATGCTTGCGGCTCCAGGAGATAAGCTTAGAATTTGTTCATTCTTATGGGTATATTATGGATATCCATCAAGTAAATATGAAGGACAAGCTGTTGAAAAGGTTAGATATAACTGTGGTAAGCATATAGCTATGCGTGATAATGTAAAGCCTGACATTGTCGCAGGTGTTCCTGATTCAGGTATAGGGCATGCTATTGGTTACTCTAATGAAAGTCATATTCCATATGCTAGACCATTTGTTAAGTATACTCCAACTTGGCCAAGAAGCTTTATGCCAACTATCCAAGAAAAGAGAAATTTAATCGCTAAGATGAAATTAATCCCAATCCGTCAAATTATTGAAGGTAAAAATATCCTATTAATTGATGATTCAATTGTTCGTGGTACTCAAATGAGAGAAACTACTGAATATTTATATAGTGCAGGAGCAAAGGATGTACATGTTAGAAGTGCATGTCCACCTATTCTATATGCTTGTAAGTATTTAAACTTCTCACGTTCAACTTCTGATATGGATTTAATCGCTAGACGTGTAATAGCTAAAAGAGAAGGAACAGATTCTTTAGAAATCGTTAAAGAATACTTAGATCCAGATAGTGTTAAATATAATGAAATGGTTGAAGAAATAAGAGCTCAACTTAACTTCACAACACTTAGATACAATAGAATCGATGATTTAATTGAATCTATTGGTATTGATGAATGTAAGATTTGTACTTATTGCTTCAATGGTAAAGAATAGACTAGAAATTTCTAGTCTTTTTCTTTATATATATGATAAAATAGATAGTGGAGTGTGATTTTATGATTAATTCAGTACAAAATGAAAAAATTAAAAATTATGCTAAACTAAATGAAAAGAAATATAGAGATGAAACTAATATGTTCATTGTTGAAGGACTTCATTTAGTAGAAGAAGCAAAAGCCTATGGTATAGTTAAAGAAGTTATCACAACTAATCCTAATATTTATGGTACTTTAGTAAGTGAAGAAGTAATGAAAAAACTTACTAATCAAAAAAGTGTTGTAGAAGCTTGTGCTATATGTGAAAAGCTTAATAAAAAAGAAATAACTAATAAAATATTAATACTTGATACTATTCAAGATCCAGGTAACATTGGTACTTTAATTAGAAGCGCAGTAGCTTTTGGTTTTGATACTATTGTTATGGAAGCTTGCGCTGATATTTATTCATCAAAGGTACTTCGTGCTACACAAGGCGCTATATTTAAATTAAACATTATAAATACAAATATAGTTGAGTTTATAAAGAGCTTAAAAGAGTATAAAGTATATGGTACATCACTAAAGAACGGAATACCTTTAAAACAAATTGAAAAATCCGATAAATTAGCCATTATCTTAGGTAATGAGGGTAATGGAGTTAGAAATGAAATATTAGATATTACAGACAAAAATATCTTTATTGAAATAACTAATATGGAAAGCTTAAATGTTGCTGTTGCAGGTGCCATATTAATGTATGAATTAAAATAAATGTGTTATTATTAAATGATTAAGGAGTGATTATATGTTTAAAACTAATATTTATAAAGATGCGAGCGATAAAAAAACAAAAGATATCTTTGACTTTGCGGAAGGCTATAAAGTATTCTTAAAGAATAGTAAGATAGAGCGTCAAGCAGTTAAAGAAGTAGTTAAACTAGCTAAAGAAGCTAACTTTGAAGACTTAAATGATGTTAAAGAAATAAAAGCTGGAGATAAGCTATATAAGGTTAATAAGAATAAGAGTGTAATTCTATTTGTAGTTGGTAATAAACCGATTACTGATGGCCTTAGAATTCTTGGAGCTCATATAGATAGTCCAAGATTAGATTTAAAAGCTCAACCATTATATGAAGATAATGGTTTTACACTACTAGATACTCATTATTATGGTGGAATTAAAAAGTACCAATGGGTAACTACACCATTATCTATAATAGGGGTTATCTATAAAAAGGATGGCACACGTTTAGAAGTAAACATTGGCGAAGATTTAAATGATCCTATATTTGGTATAACTGATCTACTAGTTCATTTATCTAGTAGTCAATTAACTAAAGAAGCTTCTAAAGCTATTGAAGGAGAAGATTTAGATATAACATTCTCATCTATGAGAAATAAAGATAAGAATGTTAAAGAATATATTCTAGATTTCTTAAAAGAAAAATATGGAATTGAAGAAACAGATTTTATATCCGCAGAACTAGAAGTAGTACCAGCAATTAGACCTAGAGATTATGGAATTGATAGATCAATGGTCGCAGGTTATGGGCATGATGATAAGGTATGTGCATACCCTTCAGTTAAAGCTATAATAGATATGAAGGATGTAGAATATACTTCATGTGTAATACTTACAGATAAAGAAGAAATAGGCTCTGTAGGTGCTACAGGAGCACATTCACAATTCTTTGAAAATAGCGTAGCTGAGCTATTAATCAAAACTAATGATAATAACTATTATTCACTTAAAAAAGCATTAGAAAACTCTAAAATGCTTTCTTGCGATGTAACAGGTGCACTTGATCCATTATATAGCTCTGCAAGTGATAAAAAGAATGCCGCATTCTTTAATTATGGTATATCTTTTGAAAAATATACTGGAGCTCGTGGTAAATCTCAAGCAAATGATAGTAACGCTGAATACATTTCATTTATTAGAAAAGTTATGGAAGAAAACAACATCTATTATCAATTTGCGGAACTTGGTAAAGTTGATAAGGGTGGTGGAGGAACTATCGCTTATATTCTAGCTAAATATAATATGGATGTAATAGATGCAGGAGTACCAGTACTTAATATGCATGCGCCTATGGAAATAATTGCTAAGGCCGATTTATATGAAGCATATTTAGCTTATAAAGCATTCTTAAAAGCATAAAAATAAAAAGGAGGTTTTAATATGAAAAGGAAAAAAGTAATTATTTCTATTTCTATCATAGCCTCCTTTTTAATTATTCTAGCTATTATAACAATATGTTTATTACCAAGAAATAATACATATAAATATAATGGTAATATATATGAAGATTCATATGATTATAAAGATGATTATGGTTATCTTTATTTAAAAGAAAAAAATGAAGCTCAAACAAAGTTATATGAAGATTTATATTTACAAATTGTTGATTTTTCACATAGAAATATCGATTTAGATGAAAAAACATGTAGAAGTATTTTTTATAAAGAGGATATTAATAATAATACATTAACACAAGAACAGTTAAGGCAAGTTTATGTTTTTATTAACATTGAAAACCCAAAGTTTTATTGGCTAGATGATCTTATGGATGATAACGGAGTATATTGTATAGGTGTAAATAAAACTTATAGTAAAGGTAGTTATAGAAAAGAATGCGATAAAAAAATAGAAGAAGGACTAAAGACAATAGATAAACTTGTTTTAGAAATAGACGATGAGTTTAGTAAGATAAAAACTATATATGACTATATTGTAGGTAATATGACTTTTGTAGATACAAATAAGATATGGGAACATAATATCATGGGCTTTTTTGATTTAAACATAGGAGTATGTGAAACATATTCAAAGGTATTTAAGTTTTTATGTGACAGATATAATATAGGTAATATTGAAGTAGTTTCATTAGATCATATATGGAATTTAGTAGAGTATAGTAATTATTGGTATGTCTTTGATTTAACATGGGATAATGGTAGATATGACTATTTTGGAAAAACAGAAGAAATATATGCTGATAGTTCTATAAGTGATGATTCACATGAATATGATTATTCTTTATTATATAAACTACCAGATAATATGGCAACTACGCCATTATCATTTGGCTCATATGAACTAAAAGAAAGTGGAAATACTAAATGTATTTCCCATAGTTTAGATTATATTTATACGATGTTTAACAATGGCAATTATGAATTAAATTTAACTTGTA
>JAILIR010000048.1 GCA_024695185.1 bacterium
CATCTAAGAAATCTTTTAGTATTTCTTTAATTCTTGGATAATCTTTTATTCTAATAAATAGATCCACTTCAGGTAATGATTTCTTTAAATCATCATAGTAACGCTCTACTAAGCAACCAGTTACAATAGTTTTTTTCTTATAATCTAATACCTCAAGTATAGTATCAATAGATTCCTTTTTAGCACTTTCGATAAACCCACATGTATTAACAATAATGATATCGGCTTCATCCATATCATTAGTTATATCACTTCTTTTAAAAAGCCCTAAAATCATTTCTGAATCTACTTGATTTTTCGCACAACCAAGTGATATTAATCCTACTTTCATATCAAACACTTCCTTTAATATAAGGCTTATTTAAGCCATTTATTTATGATAAGATTCATTGTTATTTATCTTAAATGAACGGTATATTTGTTCAAGTAAGATAAGCTTCATTAATTTATGAGGGAAAGTAAATTTAGAAAAACATAATCTATAATCCGCTTTATTTATTACCTCATTATCTAAGCCTAAAGATCCACCAATAATAAAGTTAATAGTTGATGAAACTAAAGTAATTTCATCCATCTTTTTTGCAAACTCTACGCTATCAAGTTCCTTACCCTTTAAATCTAAAACAATTGTATAAGAGTTATTAGGAATCTTAGCTAGTATTCTTTCTCCTTCTTTTTTCTTAACGGTTTTTTCATCTAAATCATTAGATTCATCCATTACAGTAATAAGCTCAATATTAGAATACTTACTTATTCTTTTTTTATATTCTTCTATTCCATCAATAAAATAAGATTCTTTAATTTTTCCAACCGAAATAATATTAATTTTCATAATTACACCTCGATTATTCTAGAAGGATAATCTTGCTCCGCATAATCAATAGCTATTTTAGTTAAATCTATTGAAAAGGTCTCAAATACCCTATTTGTCGTTTCTTTAAGTATATCTAAATCGTTACATTCTTGCGATCTATGAATGAAGATTATATTAGTTGTATTCTTATCAATTAAGTAACTTAAAGCTACCGCACTATCCTCATTAGATAAGTGTCCCCTATCCCCTAAAACTCTATTCTTTAAATTTTGTGGTCTAGGACTAGCCATCTCCATTAATGGATCATAGTTTGCTTCAAATAAGTAACAGTTTGCATTACTTAAAATATCTCTATAATCTTCACTAACATAACCTGTATCAGCAATATAAACTATTTTTTTATCATATTCTTCTATTATTAAGCCAAAGCATTCTCTAGCATCATGTGATAAAGGAATAATAGTAATAGTCATATCATTAATTTTAACTTTGTCAAAAGCATTAATAAATTCATGTGGAAAATCTTTAATATCGTTATAGAAGTTTGGCGTTAATTCATAGAATGATACATTGGAAATATAATATTTGGCATTTGTGTTCTTTATTACTCCTGCCATAAACTTAATATGGTCAGTATGCTCATGAGTAATAAATAAGGCATCTGGTTTAATATTGATATTCTTTTCATTTAAAGTTAGCTTTACTTTTTTAAATGATATTCCAGCATCAATAAAGATATTTGCACTTACACCTTCTATATATGTACAATTACCTTTTGACCCACTTCCTATAACTACAATTTTCATAAAAATCACCTCTTTTATTTTATCATAATAACACCTTTTAGAGAAGATGAGAAATATATAAAATTAATTTATATATTGCATATAACAAAAAAAAATGGTATTATAGATTATGCTATGGTTTTACCATAGAATAGATAAAATAATAGACATAATGAGGAGTGACTTACAATGGAAAACAAAAAGGTATTAGGCAAGATTATTCCTGCGGTATTAGTTCTTGTTTTAGCCCTACTACTTATTATTACAATTTCTTCTTGTTCAAAAGGGAAGAAAACTCCAGTAGGTGCAATTGAAGATAAGAAAGACTACCTAAAGATTGATATTGCCGATGACAAGACTTACACTGTTTCCAAACTTGAATTCTACAATAAACTTAGATATGTCGGTTATGATGTATTTGAAGATGCTTTATATGAAGCTGCTTTAAATGATATCGTTACTGAAATTAAAAAGGATATTGAAGATAATAGTGCTGACTTAACTCAAGCTAAGTATTACAAGAGATTTAAGTACATTATTGATAAGCAAGTTTACCAAACAGCTGATGAGGAAGAAATTGCCGAATTTGAAGATGATGAAAAAGAAAGAAATCAAAAAATCTATCTTAACAATCTAAAGCAAATTGGCTATGCCGTAGATGATACAACAAACATCTACCAAAAGGCTTCACTTGAATTTCAAGTTATTACTCTTGCTAAAAGAGAATATGCTAGAAGCGTACTATTAAAAGATATCGATGATGAAGATAGTGAAAATAAAGTAACTACTAAGAAAATCGAAGACTTCTTCGATAAGAAAATTCAAAATAGAAACGACTTCAGTGCATTATTAGTTCTTTTCTCTTCACAAACAGAAATTGAAGAGGCATTAAGACAATTAAACTTAAAATTCATTGGTAGCAAGCTTTATAGAGTATTTGCTAAGGATGCAGAATATGAAGATGATTCAAATAGAACATTTGCTGAATATGAAGAATACTACAAAGACTTCGATACTAAAGAAGGCGTAGCTGCTTTAGATGATAACGAAGTATTATTTGAATTATGTAGAGTTTATAATTATGTATATTCTTATAGAACTCCATTAACATTTGTTATTGGTGGTAAAGATTATCTTGATTCTACAGAATATCCATTTGATCCACTAATTGATTCTTATACTGAAGCTGATTATGAAGTAATCAAAAACTATGATATCAATGATATGGTAACTATGTTAGTAGCTCAAGATACTGGTGATTTAAAAACATCTCCAAGATTAAATTATGATTATGCTACAATTCATGAAATTGATTCAACACTTCAAACAGCAATGTATACAAAATACTTATTCGATAGTGAAAAGGTAGAAAGATACAATACTCCTTCTGCTACATTCGCTAGAGGTAACTATTTAGCATTCAAATTAATTGATGCTGATGAAATAACTTATAAAGCCGTTAAAGCTTTAGTTGAATTAGAGGATGCTGTTGAAGCTAACGCTGATGAAAAATCAATGAATTCATATATCGCCGTTATTAAAGAGCATTTCACAGATAGACTAAAAGGTTTAGGAATCTATGATGATAATGATAAAGTTAAAGCATGGGCATTAGATTATGCTAAAAATATTGTTGCATTTGGTATCACAGGTGCTAAAGCAATTTTAGATAGTACTTCTGATAGAGAAAATCAAGATTCAATTTGGTCAAAAGTATTTGAAGATATGCTTACTGATAGCTATATTGAAGAAAAATTAAAAGAATACTTAGATGAAGATTGTAAGATTTCTATCTATGATTCCTTATTTGAAGTACAATTCGATCAAAATAATGATTTCTACAAAGCTGGAAACAAGAAATCAAAAACTGATGTATTAAAGGTTAAAGCTAATGATAAAGAAGTAAGTATTACTGCTGAAGAAATGTTTAAGAGAATTGAGACTAAGTATGGTGCTACTGTTTCAGCTAGCTTATTATTCAACCAAATTCTAAAAGAAAAGTATTATGACAAAATCACTGATACTAAGAAGAAAGAATTTGAAAAAGAATATGAACAAATTCTAACAGTATTTGCTCAAGGCCAATCTACTCAATATGGATACAATCCATCAATTGGTCAAAAAGCATTCATTAACTTATATTTCCAAGCTGATAATAAAAATGATGCAATCTTCAACATGTGGGTTGCTAAAGAATTACAAAACGAATTAATTTATAATAACCCAACAGTTATTAATGAAAATATTTTAAATTATTTCACAACATTAACAGAAATCGAAATGAATAATTATGTTCATTTAGAATACAACATCTTATATGTTTATACAGATGATGATGAAAATGGTGAAGCTGATGACTGGTCAAAGGTTGAAGATACTGATCCAAGAAAGCAAGAAGTTATGGAATTAGCTAGTGAATTAATTAATATTATTAATGAAAGAGCTATGAGAGAATACTCAAATAGTGATAGAGCAGGTGCTTACAACTCACTAAACTCTAAGTATAAAGCTTCTTCTAGAGTTTCTAATATCGGTCATGCTGGAAATGGTGATCCAGTTCCTACAGACGGATTTAAGACTACTGCTGAACAAGATGCTTACTACTTTGCTAAATATAAAGCT
This sequence comes from bacterium, assembly GCA_024695185.1. Taxonomy (GTDB): domain Bacteria; phylum Bacillota_I; class Bacilli_A; order Acholeplasmatales; family JAEDCM01; genus RGIG10196. Next base: position 4,222 of record JAILIR010000048.1, read on the forward strand.
AAAGGCTTATTCATTTCTGAAGATGTCGATGTAGCTTTAAAGGCTCTAACTGATTTAGATGATAAAGATGATAATTATGTATCACAACTTCAAAGAATTTATAACTTAATGTTAAGCGAATATAAGAGTGATTTAGATACAGATGTTATTATTGCTAGACAATTAGAAGCTGATGATGATTATGCTAATTTAGATACAGTATCAAAAGATACAGTATTCACTTTCGAAAAGGGCTTCGGTTCATTCTTCGTTTATAAGACAACAAAAGCTAATGTCTTCACATTTGAAGAAAAAGATAACGCTGATACTTCTACTGGAGGTAAGGTATATCCTTATTCAATAGATGTTGATGATCCATTCCCAGTTGATGAAGACAATAAGCCAATTGATAATACAGGCACAGAAAAATCTTTATATAACACTAATGAATTAGTTTCAATTAACCAATTAATTGTCTACATTAGAGAATATAAAGATGGTGTTGAATCATTATCTAAGGATGTATTAAATGCCTTTACTGATTACTATGAAACAGATATCATGAAGACTTATACATCAGATGCCTTCAGATATTATATTGAATTAACATTAATTGATCAATATATTGCTGATGGAAAAATCACAATGGATGCTGATTTAAAAGAAAAGCTAGATACACTTGTAGCTTGCAACCAAGCATCACTATTCGATTATAAAGAAAACGACTTTACTAATAAGTGGTTTGAATTATTCAAATAATAAGTTAACTCCAATCAAAATATAAAAGAGCTAGAATCCTAGCTCTTTTCTCTTTATTTAAATAAAAGAAAAACACATTTAAAATGTGTTATTCTTCATTCTTTATTGGCTTATATAATCTTGTCTTATTTAATACAGATACTCCTTGAGAGAATTCTCCTTCACTATAAGTATCTAAGTTCTCACCTACAACTGTAAGCTTAGAATCCATATCATCAATCATATTAACAATAATTGCTTCAGGTAGCATAGGACGCTTTGGTGAACCAAATTCAGGAATACCATGATGTGATAACACAATGTGTTCAAGTAACATTACTTCTTCTCCTGTAATACAATTGATATTTGCGGCACGTTCAATTGCTAAAACACCCATTACAACATGTCCTATTAATAAACCACTAGTTGTATATTGACTCTTTATAGCTCCACTAAATTCATAAATCTTAGCTATATCATGTAAGATGATACCTGCAAATACTAAATCAGTATTTAAATAATCATAAATCTTACATAAAGCTTCAGCATTTAAAAGCATTCTATATGTATGATATAATAATCCATTTATATAGGCATGATGGAATTTAGTGGAGCTATAAAGAGTCAATATACAACTAGTG
>JAILIR010000063.1 GCA_024695185.1 bacterium
TAGCATCATAATGCTTCTTTTTTATTTGCGATAAATATTCATCAGCTTCATTTATGCTATCTACTCTTTTTAAGTAATTAACGAAATAATTATTGAAAAATCAAGATTCATTACTTACTTAAAAAGAGTAGATAGCATAAATGAAGCTGATGAATATTTATCGCAAATAAAAAAGAAGCATTATGATGCTACACATCACTGTTTTGCCCTTATTATTGATGGATCTCAAAGAAGTAATGATAATGGTGAACCTAGTGGTACAGCTGGAGTTCCTATTTTAGAAGTATTAAAGAAAAATGATATCAATAATACTATATGTGTTGTTGTAAGATACTTTGGTGGAGTTAAGCTTGGTGCTGGAGGCTTAGTTAGAGCATATTCTTCTAGCTGTAGCGAAGCTCTAAAAAAAGCAACATTCCTAACAAAGAAAAGCTTTAAACGCTATGAACTAATTATAGATTATCCTACATATAACCAAATAATTTATCTAATTAAAAGTGATATTATTAAAAATGAATTTGTTCATAATATTACCTTAATAGTAGATATAGATGATGATAAAAAAATAGATAAAATAAAGGACATTTCCCAAGGAAATGCCCAAATAAAATATCTAGAAACTATATATAAAGATGTTTCAATATAAGGCTTTTTAAAGCCTTTTTTTTATGTCCATAAAGAAAATATTAATTCAATGGATTTAGTTGCTAGAAAAGCAAGTATCATAGAGAAGAATATATAAGCTAAATATATTTCAGTTATATGACCTTGTTTAAATTTCTTTTCTAATTCCATTGCTCTTAGGATAAAGAAAAATATAGGAATGAATAGTAAGAATACTATAACAAATACATATTTTTCCACTATAATCTACCAGCCTTTGATGCTCTTATATTTTTTCTTAAGTCTTGTTCTAATTTTGTGTAATCTAGGTTGCTTCTTTTAATAACTTCAATTCTTTCTTTTCTAACACGTTCTAATTCGGCTTTGGCTTTTTCATATGTTTCACCGTTATAAGCTTCTTGAGCTAATACTGTTGCGTTATTATTAGAGAATTCAACTAAACCATTTACTATTACATAGTAATAATCAATATTAGCTTCTCTAACAATTTTAACATAGCCGCTAGATATAACACTAATTACTGGTGTATGATCTTTAAGTACGGCAAATTCACCTTCATCATTTTTAATAACGAAATATTCTATTTCATCATTATATAGAACGCCTTTATGGGTAGAAATAACAAATTTCATTAAACTTCTACACCCATTTCTTTAGCCTTAGCGATTACATCATCAATAGTACCAACTAGTCTAAAAGCATCTTCTGGTAAATTATCATATTTTCCTTCTAATATTTCTTTAAATCCTCTGATTGTTTCTTTAATAGGTACATAGCTACCCTTAATACCTGTGAATTGTTCAGCTACAGAGAAGCTTTGTGATAAGAATAATCTAATTCTTCTAGCTCTAGCTACAAGTAGTTTATCTTCTTCACTTAATTCATCCATACCTAAAATAGCTATGATATCTAAAAGTTCATTATATCTTTGAATAGTTCTTTGAACTTGTGTAGCAACATTATAATGCTCTTCACCTACTATTTCAGGAGCTAATGCTCTAGAAGTTGATGCAAGTGGGTCAACTGCAGGATAAATACCTTCTTCGGCGATTTTTCTTGATAGGTTAGTTGTTGCATCCAAATGAGCAAATGTTGTTGCTGGAGCTGGGTCTGTGTAGTCATCTGCTGGAACATATACAGCTTGAATAGATGTAATAGATCCACTCTTTGTAGATGTGATTCTCTCTTGTAATTGACCCATTTCTGTAGCAAGGGTAGGTTGATAACCTACGGCTGATGGCATTCTACCAAGTAGTGTAGATACCTCAGAACCTGCTTGAGTGAATCTAAAGATATTATCAATAAAGAATAATACATCTTGATGTTCTTCATCTCTAAAGTGTTCAGCCATTGTTAAACCTGATAGGGCAACACGCATTCTTGCTCCTGGTGCCTCATTCATTTGACCAAATACCATGGCTGTTTTATTGATAACTCCACTTTCCTTCATTTCATAATATAAGTCATTACCTTCTCTAGTTCTTTCACCTACACCAGCAAATACTGATATACCACCATGCTCTTGAGCTACATTATGAATTAATTCTTGGATTAATACTGTTTTACCTACACCGGCACCACCAAATAGACCGATTTTACCACCTTTGATATATGGAGCTAGTAAATCTACTACTTTAATACCAGTTTCAAGTATTTCAACATTACCACTTAATTCTTCTAGTGTTGGTGCTAGTCTATGAATAGGCATTCTCTTAGAATCCTCTAGAGGTAGTCCATCAACTGGTTCACCTAAAACATTAAATACTCTACCTAAAGTAACCTTACCAACAGGTACAGTAATAGGACTTTCTGTATCAACTACATCCATTCCTCTTTTTAGTCCATCAGTTGAATCCATAGATATACATCTAACAACCCCATCACCTATATGTAGGGCAACTTCTAAAACTAATCTTCCGTTTTCCTTTTCAATAACAAGGGCATTATTTATTTTAGGCAACTTATCGAATTTTACATCGACAATTGCGCCCATTACTTGGACAATTTTTCCTTTATTCATGGGATTATCTCCTTCCTAAACAGCCTTAGCTCCACTAACGATATCAATAATATCATTAGTAATAGCTTGTTGACGTGCTCTATTGTATAATAGTTGTAATTTTTCAATTACTTCATTCGCATTATCAGTTGCTGTTTTCATTGCGGTCATTCTTGAAGCATGTTCACTTGCTTTCGCATCTATAATAATTCCATATACAACATTTTCAATATACATTGGAATTAATTTTCTTAAAACATGTGTACCTTCAAATTCATAATTTAATCTTCCTTTTGAAACAATATTCTTTTCACCTAAAGGTAGTAATGTTTCAAAATGAACTTCTTGTTTTAAGGTATTAATATATTTGTTATAACAAACAACTACCTTATCTACTTCTTTATTTAAGTATTTAATTATTATTTCATGTGCTAATCCTTGGATTTCATGGAATTCTACTTCATCTCTTACATATAGAAGTCCATCCTCCATCATATTATAGCCTTTATTTCTACAATAATAATATCCTTTTTTACCAATAGATGCGATTATATAATCACCTTTTATTTCGGCTACCTCTTTATTAATAGCTTTATAAATATTACTGTTATATGAACCAGCTAAACCTCTATCAGATGTAATGATTAAATATATTACCTTTTTAACCTCTCTACCATGGATTAAATCATCCTTTTCATCTAAGTGTCCAGCAATAGATCTAATACAATCCATGATTCTATCTAAATAGTCAATATATTCCTTATATTGCTTCTCGGCTCTTCTTAATTTTGATGTAGATACCATATTCATAGCACTAGTTATTTGAGCTGTCTTTTGAGTCGCAATTTTTCTTGTTTTTATCTCTCTTAAGGATTCCATTATTTATTCTTTTTGAATTCCTTAATGAACTCATCCATTTCTTCAGGTAGAGTTCCTTCTTTTTCGATATGACTAGTGATTTTCTTACCTAATTCACTAGTTTTTAAGTATTTATATAATTGCTTCTCAAATTCTTTTATATCTTCAAATTTAACATCATCTAAATATCCCTTAGTTAAAGCAAATATGATTGCTACTTCTTCACTAACAGTAAGTGTTTCATGTAATCCTTGCTTTAATACTTCAACTGTCTTTCTACCTCTATCTAGCTTAGCTTTTGTTTGAGCATCCAAATCAGATCCAAATTGAGTAAATGCTTCTAACTCTCTATAGCTAGCTAAGTCTAGTCTAAGTGTACCACTAACCTTTTTGATAGCTTTAGTTTGGGCAGCACCACCAACTCTTGAAACAGATAAACCAGCATTTATCGCAGGTCTAACACCTGAATAGAATAAATTAGACTCCAAGAATATTTGTCCATCAGTTATAGAAATAACATTTGTTGGAATATATGCTGAAATATCTCCAGCTTGTGTTTCAATGATAGGTAAGGCTGTAATACTTCCTCCACCTAATTCATCATTAAGTTTAGCTGCACGTTCAAGCAATCTTGAATGAAGATAGAATACATCACCTGGGAAGGCTTCTCTTCCTGGTGGTCTATGAAGTAATAGAGATAGTTCTCTATAAGCTACAGCATGCTTTGATAAATCGTCATAAATAATTAGGACGTGCTTACCGCTATACATAAACTCTTCAGCCATAGATACACCTGAATAAGGTGCAAGGTATTGTAATGAACCTGGTTTTGAAGCTGAAGCTGAAACGATAATAGTATAATCCATAGCATTATGTCTATTTAATTCTTCATATACACTTGCTACTGTAGATTCCTTTTGACCGATAGCTACATAAATACATATTTCATTTTTACCCTTTTGATTAATAATGGTATCAATGGCAATACTTGTTTTACCAGTTTGTCTATCACCAATTATTAACTCTCTTTGACCTCTACCAATTGGAACTAAGGCATCAAGTACTTTAATACCTGTTTGAAGTGGTTCACATACACTTTTTCTAGCCATAACACCACTTGCTTTTTGTTCAATTGGTCTAAATTTATCAGCTTTTATTTCGCCCTTTCCATCAATAGGTCTACCTAGTGGATCTATTACTCTACCTATAAATTGTTCACCTACAGGTATCTCAAGTATTCTTCCACTACATTTAACTATATCTCCTTCTTTAATCTTAAGATAATCACCAAATAAAATAGCTCCTACAGTATCCTTTTCTAGGTTTAATACTAAACCATATACATCGTTAGGAAACTCTAATAATTCGCCTTGTAGCGCATTATCTAAGCCATAAATTTGACAAATACCATCACCTACAGATATAACCTTACCTGTATTTTCAAACTTAACATCATCTTTATATGCATTAATTTGTTCTTTGATTAAAGAAGATATCTCATTAACATCTATTTTTGCCATAGGTACCTCCTAAATGCTTAAACGCATATTGTTGATTCTTGATTCTAGTGTATAATCAATTGTTTTATTATTATAAACAATTTTTATACCGATATAAGATGCATCAACAATTTCGTTTAATTCTATTTCTTTCTTTAATTCTTTTTCTAAGAATTTAATTATTGCTTTTGTCTCTTTTTCACTTAATTTATTACGTGAATAACAATCG
>JAILIR010000200.1 GCA_024695185.1 bacterium
GAGTTAGATCTTTAATTAGAAGAGATGAAGTAATAAAGAAGAGTTCTTTAAAGATAAATGGTAAGGACTTAATAAATCTTGGTATATTACAAGAACAAGTTGGAAATACTTTAGAACAAGTATATAGAGCTGTATTGGATGGTAAAATAAAAAATGATAAGGATTTATTAATTAATTATGTAATAAAGAATTTTTTACCTGAAGACTTAGATAAATAAAGGCAAAAAAGCCTTTATTTTTTGGTGATAAAAAAGTATAATACAAGAAAGGAGGATAATTATGGTAAAGAAGTTTATATCTGAAGTTGTTGGTACTATGTTATTAGTATTATTCGGATGTGGAACTGCTGTTGCAGCTAATACTTATGTAACAAATGCTTTTGGTAGTAGTGCTATGGCATTAGTATTTAACATGTTATTAATTGCTTTAGCATTTGGTTTAATATTAATGGCTTTAGCTTATACTATTGGAAAAGTATCTGGTGCACATGTAAATCCAGCTGTCTCTGTTGCAATGTTAATTGATGGAAGAATTAGTGTCTTTGAATGCATTTATTACGTTATAGGACAAATTCTTGGAGCAGTAGCTGGTGCAGCTGTATTGGGCTTTTTAATGGGTTCATATGAATCATTAGGCGCTAATGGTTTTGAAACCGCTAGCGGATTAGGAGTAGCTGTAGTAACATTACCTGTTGCTTTAATATTAGAAGCTATATTAACTTTTGTTTTCGTATTAGTAGTACTTACAGTATCTGCTGACTCTGAAAATAAAAGTGGTGGACTTATTATTGGTCTTGCTTTAACAGTTGTTCATATTCTTGGATTACCTTTTACTGGTACTAGTGTTAATCCAGCTAGAAGTATTGGACCTGCAATACTAACAAATGCTGCTGGTACTCTTGCTAGAAGTCAGTTATGGGTATTCATAGTTGGTCCACTTATTGGTGGAGTTTTGGCAGCTTTATTCTATAAATTTGTAATTGTAGAAAAAGAAGTTAAAAATAAAAGAAAATAGCTTAATAGAGCTATTTTTTTTAACTTTAAATATCTTATGTATATTTTTTTAATTCCTTATTATATAATAATAATATTAGTATTGAGGGATTTTTATGACATTTAAAATAGGTAATATTGAATTGAAAAATAGGATTGTATTAGCTCCTATGGCTGGTATTTCTAATACTTCGTATAGAAAGATTATAAAGGAAATGGGAGCTGGACTTATATATGCAGAAATGGTCTCTGACAAGGCTATAATGTATGGAAATGAAAAAACTATTGAACTATTAAAACATGGACTGAAAATACTTTAAAAGGCAAATTACATCATTATCAAGAATTACTTAAGGAAGCCAAAACACAAGAAGAAAAAATGGCACTATACAAAACTATAAAATCTTATCAAGAATTCATAAGCACTTTCCATAAGCGCTACAAAAAGCCAAGTTTTTCATCTGTAGCTATTGCTGATAGAAACTTTTTTGAAAAATCAATACAAACAATACCAATATTATTAGATGCAAACAATTATATTGTTAGTAATGGAATTGATCTAAGAGCTGAAGCTTCAAACATAATAATACCAAAAGAAAAAATCATCACAGCAACAAATGATTTCTATAATTATATTGGCGGCATATACTTAGAAAAATATAATGATTATTATCAAACTGGAGCCATCTATATAAACTTTTCAAAAGCTACCAATAATACATGGGGAGGCGACATATTAAGGCCCGAAGGAGTAAATGAAGCTTTTTTAAACTTGTATCTTTTTAATGGAACATATGATATTGCCTCATCAGTTCATGAACATGGACATGCAATCGGTGCTTCTATAAACGAAAACCATTTAAAAAATCCTTTTGTTAACGAAGTAGAATCAATCTTCTTTGAATTATTATGCCTGGATATAATAGATAAAAACGAATATGATTTTGACGAAATAAAAAGAGCGAAAGAGACAAGTATATCAGTATACCACGGTTTCCTAAACAGTATAGACTCTAAATATATGACAACACTAAGTGGTATATCTGATAGAAAAAGGGCGCGAGAGATAATACGTGAAAAATACGAATTAGATGCTGACTATATCGACGGTGAATTACTTTATCCATTAGATAATCTAGTAAATTATGCCACATCATATTTAGTA
>JAILIR010000211.1 GCA_024695185.1 bacterium
TGAATTATTATCAGAAACAAATTTTAGTTTGAATTCATTAGATTCATACAACAGAAAACAGGATGTAAATAAGGTTTATCGCAGAATAGGCGGAGAATATGCATTAGTAGAATGCAAATATACCGAAGATTGGGACCTGGGGCAAAAGCGTGCTATAGCAAAGAAAATATGCAGTGATGAATATATCACATACATTGCATTAGAGAATGATAAAGTGGTTGGCTTTATAGGACTTTTAAGGAAGCTTAGTGGTCCGTATATGATTCTTGATATGATGCATGTATCTTCTGAATGCCGAGGACAAGGCGTTGGTAGAAAACTATTTGAGGCAGGAAAAGAGGAAGCAAGAAAAGCCGGTGCAGAGGCTTTGTACATATCTGCCTGTTCTTCTGAGGAGACGATCGCATTTTATAGAGCAATGGGAAGTGACCTGACAAGTAATCCCATAAAAGAAATTGCTGAAGAGGAACCATTTGACCTTCAGATGATTTGTCCTGTGAGATAGTGTATCAGCTTAAGTTTAAAGAAACAAGAAAGGTAAATGAGGATAGAGGTAATGGAATTAAATAAATACTTTAAAAGTTTAATAGATATTGATGATACAACAATAATAATATGCGATTTAAATCATACTATTATTTATATGAACAAGTTTGCTACTGATTTATATGCCAAAAAGAATATGAATCTACTTGGAAGTAATCTTCTAAAGTGTCATAATGAAGATTCTAATGAAAAAATATTAAAAGTAGTAGAATGGTTTAAAAAGGATGTAAATAATAATTTTGTTCATACATTTTTTAATGAAAAGCAAAACAAAGATGGTTATATGGTTGCATTAAGAGATGATGATGGAATACTAATAGGATATTATGAAAAACATGAATATAGGAATAAGGATTTAACGCCATTCTATAATTTTGATTAAAATACGGCTTATAAAAGCTGTATTTTTTTTAGGCATAAGCATAATAAATTTGACTTATATCAATAGCTTTTAATTTTTGCATAACTTATAGTTGCTATGGTAAACGAAAAGTGGATGGTGATTATATGAATGAAAATGAAGGACAAAAACTAACAAAGAAGAATTATTTAATAATATTTCTATTCTTTGGCTTTGTAGTAGCAACATTACCTATTATTGTTACTGAATTAACATGGGATGGAATTTGTAATGCTGTTGGATTTGAAAAAACTATATATAGAGAAATAATTGAATGTTTCTTAAGAGCTGCTCTTTTAGAAGAAACATTTAAATTCATGGCTTTTATTTTTGCTAGGAAAGAATATAAGATTAATAGAGTAGCTGATTCTATGTTTGCTGCTGGTTTAATAGGGTTAATGTATGCAATAATTGAAAAGGTTGTATTATTTAATCCTATGACTATTATCGTAAATATATTCTTCCCAATACATTTATTATGGCAATGGAATCAAGGTAGACATTATCAAATATCTAAAGATGAAAAGAAAAAAGGAAATAAAGGAAAAGCATTTTTCCATATGTTCTTAGCAACATTTGTGATATTTTTCTTGCATGGAACTTGGGATGCATTAATAAGCATAGGAACTTATATGATAGATGAAAATAATGCTATTACTAATGGTGATATGTATGGAGGAATTATTTTAGGTGCTGCTTTATTCTTAGGTGCAGTATATACAATAATTACATTTATTATAACAATCAAAACAGCAAGAAAAGCTAAAAGAGAAAACGAAAGAAGAGAAGAAAATGCTATATCTGAATAATTAGGGAGAAAAATTTCCCTAATTTTTTTATTAAAACATATTGACAGCCATCAATGTATTGTGCTAATATATTGATAGACATCAATGTGAAGGAGGAATAAATATGACAAATGATGCATTTTTAAAAAGAATAAAATTAATAAGCGATGAAACTAGATTAAAGATAATACAATATTTATCTGATAATGGTACTAAATGTGCTTGTAAAATATTAGAAGAACTAAATATTACACAAGGTACTCTATCTCATCATATGAAAGCTTTATGCCTTGAAAATATCACATCATGTAAAAAAGAAGGCAAATGGTGCTATTATACATTAAATAAAGAAGCTATTTGTGATTTAACTTACTTTTTAATGGATATTTGTAAGACTAAAGAAAATGACGAAAAATGTTGTTGCTGTGGTGAAAAATAATGAATCATCAAGAATTAGCTTTAAAGTATTTCAATATGAAATATCACTGTTCACAAGCAGTACTTGCAGCATATAGTGATTTAACAGGTTTATCTATTGATGAGTCACTAAAGCTTGGTTCGTGCTTTGGTTCAGGTATGCGTCAAGGAGAAGTATGTGGTGCAGCAACAGGTGCCTTAATGGTTTTAGGATTAATATTTGGATATACTGACCCGAATAGTAAGGAACAATCAAATAGAATTAATGATAAGTTCTTAAAAAGATTTAAAGAAGTTAATGGATCATATTTATGTAATGAATTATTAAAATGCGACATAAGAACAATAGAAGGTGTTAATTATGCAAGAAATAATAATCTATTTACTGAATTCTGCCCTAAAATGGTTTTAAGCGCAACACTTATATTAGATGAGATAATAAAAGAAGAGTCAAAATAAACTTAAAATAAACGGCCTTAATAATTTTATTAAGGCTTTTTAATTTCTTTATTGCAAGAGTAATTATGTTTTGATATAATTGTTATGGTAGTTAAAACATTAGTTTTATAAACTAATTAAAATATAGAAAGAGGAGATTTAAAAAATGAAGATTTCTGCATTACAAAAAGCAAGATATGAATACCAACCTAAACTTCCTGGAATGTTAAGAAATGGTGTTGAAAATATCTGCGTTAAAGAAGGAAAAGAAACTGAATCTGTAGCTGATCAAGCTAAGATTAAAGCTTTATTCCCTGAAACTTATGGAAAGAAAGAAATTACTTTTGAAAAAGGTAAGAACACAGCATGTGCTAAACCACAAGTTGTTGGTGTAATTTTATCAGGTGGACAAGCACCTGGTGGGCACAATGTTATTTGCGGTTTATATGATGCATTAAAGAAAGCAAACAAAGGAAACAAGTTAATTGGATTTAAGGGAGGCCCATCTGGACTAATCGAAGATTCATTTGTTGAATTTGATGATGCATTTATTGATGCATATAGAAATACAGGTGGATTTGATATTATTGGTTCTGGTAGAACAAAACTTGAAACTGTTGAACAATTCAAGGTTGCTACTGAAGTTTGTAAGAAACATGGTATCACAGCTATCGTAATCATTGGTGGAGATGACTCTAACACTAATGCTGCTGTATTAGCTGAATACTTTGCACAAAACAAGGCTGGAGTACAAGTTATTGGTTGTCCAAAGACAATTGATGGTGACTTAAAGAACGATGATATCGAATGTTCATTTGGTTTCGATACAGCTACAAAAACTTATTCAGAATTAATCGGAAATATCGAAAGAGACTGTAACTCAGCTAAGAAATATTGGCACTTTGTAAAAGTTATGGGTAGAAGTGCTTCTCACGTTGCACTTGAATGTGCTCTTGAAACTCAACCTAACATTTGCTTAATCAGTGAAGAAGTTGAATTAAAGAAGATGAGCTTAAGCCAAATCGCTAACCAAATTGCTGACTCAGTAGTTGCTAGAAGCAAGAAGGGTATGAACTTCGGTGTAGCAATTATTCCTGAAGGTGTAGTTGAATTTGTTCCTGAATTCAAGAAATTAATTGCTGAAATTAATGAATTATTAGCTGGAGCTAAGGCTGAAGCATTCAATGCTCTTGCTACTTGGGCTGAAAAATATGAATTCATTAAGAAAGGTTTATCAACTGAATCATTTAATGTATTTGATATTTTACCTCAAACTATTCAACAACAATTATTCTTAGAACGTGACCCTCATGGAAACGTACAAGTTTCATTAATTGAATCAGAAAAATTATTCTCTGCTTTAGTTAAGGATGTATTAGCTAAGAAGAAAGCTGCTGGAGAATACAATGGTAAATTTAATGCTCTACATCATTTCTTCGGATATGAAGGAAGATGTGCATTCCCATCTAACTTTGATGCTGATTACTGCTATTCACTTGGATACAATGCATTCATGTTAATTCAATATGGATTCAATGGATATCTATCAAAGGTTTCTAACCTTTCTAAACCAGCTGACCAATGGATTGCTGGTGGTATGCCTATCACTAAGATGATGAACATTGAAAGAAGACACGGTGAAGATAAGCCAGTTATTAGAAAAGCATTAGTTGAACTTGATGGTGCTCCATTCAAATACTTTGAATCACATAGAAAAGAATGGGCTGAAAATACTTGTTACTTATATCCAGGTGCTATTCAATACTATGGACCAGCTGAAGTATGCGATTTAACAACAAAAACTTTAGCTTTAGAAAAAGGTATTAAAATTGACTAACTAAAAAATAATAAACACTGTTTCGTTTGAGACAGTGTTTTTTGTTTATCAAATTCATATCTAAATATAAATATTATTAGATAACTTAATTCCAAATATTTCAAAAATATAAAAAAACTAAATTTTTTTGATATAATGAAGTTAAGGATGTGATATTTATGTTCGATTATGAAATTACTAATATTAATAAGGTTAGAGAATTAGCACATGAATGTACTTTATTTTTAAAATGTGATAAATCTTTCCCTCTTGATAAGCCTTGTAAGATTGCTGCATATGGCAATGGAGTAAGAAATACACTTAAAGGTGGTACTGGAAGTGGAGAGGTTAATTCTAGAGAGTTTAAAACTATAGAAGAAGCCTTAAAGGAAGCTAATTTTGAAATTATAAATAATGATTATTTTGATTTGTATGATTTAGAATATAAAAAGGCTAGAAAAAAGTTTATTAAACAAATAAGAAAAGAAGCTAAAAAAGAAAAGATGAATCCTGTAGCTTATGGTATGGGTATGGTTATGCCTGAAATGGATTATGAAGTAGAACTTGATTTTAGTGCTGATGCATGTATCTATGTATTATCAAGAATATGCGGTGAAGGTAATGATAGAAAAAACATTAATGGTGATTTTAAATTAACTTATACCGAAATAAAAATGATTAATGAATTAAATAGTAAATATGAAAAATTCATGTTAGTTTTAAATGTTGGTGGGCCTGTTGATTTAGCACCAGTTATGGATGTTAAAAATATTTTATTATTATCACAACTAGGAATATCAACTTCAGGCGTATTAATTGATACACTCCTTCAGTATATTTAGTTTCATCATTACTACCAAAATCAATATTGTTATAATTTTCAAAGCTTGTCCAAGATGTTGTAAGCTTCCCTGATGGATTAACTTTACCAAGCAAT
>JAILIR010000220.1 GCA_024695185.1 bacterium
TAGATACAGTAGCTAAAGAAACCTTTGCTGCTCCTGCAACATCATAAATTGTTGTGTTACTCATAAAAATTACCTCCTAACACTAATATTATAACATATGTTATAATTTATGTAAATTATTTTGTTTCATTTTATGAAAATTTATGAAAACTGGCGTTATACCTATATTTTTTGAATTTTTATTTATGAAAATGGCCTGTTTTTTACCCGTTTTTTACCCTTTGTTTTCATAAATAAAGATATATTTATGCATAAATATTCTCTTAAACATATAAAAAATGATATAATAATTATATAGGAAGTGATATTATGAATATAAAGCATTTAAAATATGCCCTAGAAGTTCAAAAAACAGGTTCAATTAATAAGGCCGCAGAAAACTTATATATTGACCAACCAAACTTAAGTCGTGCCATAAAGGAGCTTGAAACTGATTTAAATATAACAATATTTGAGCGTTCAAGTAAAGGTATTATTGTGACTGCTGATGGAGAACGTCTACTTCAATACTCAAGAATTATTTTAAAAGAGTTAGATGAAATGGAAGAAATGTTTAAAGAAAAGAAAACAAATAAACAAAACTTCTCTATTTCCGTTCCTCGTGCCGCCTATATTTCTTATGCCTTTGCGAATTTTACAAATAATATTTCTAAAGATAATCCAGCTGAAATATTCTATAATGAAACAAACTCAAGTCATACTTTAGATAACGTATTATCTAGTGATTATAATTTAGGTATCTTAAGATTTGCCGAAAAATATAATACACACTTTAAAGAAACATTTATTGAAAAGAATTTAGAAAGTAGATTAGTTACCGAATTTAGTTATGTTTTGATCATGTCAAAGGATTCCCCTTTAGCAAAGCTTGATAGAATTAGCTTTGATGATTTGGCTAATTATATAGAAATAACACATGCCGACCCATTTGTCCCATCACTACCTCTATCTAAGATTAAAAAAGAGGAATTACCTGATAATATTGATAAGAGAATATTTGTCTTTGAACGTGGTAGTCAGCTTGATATTTTATCAACTAATAAAAATACATATATGTGGGTATCTCCTATATCAGAGGTTACACTATCACAATATGGCTTAATAGAGCGAAAATGCTTTGAAAACACAAAGATATATAAAGACGTATTAGTATATAGAAAGAATTATAACCTAACTGATCTAGATAGAATGTTTATTGAAGAATTATATAAATCAGTTAATGAATATATTAAGTAGGTGAAAATATGAATGAAAAGCTAATGAAAGGAAATAAAGAATTTATAGATACTATTAATAGTAATAAAGAGTTTAAAGATTTAAATGAATCACTTATTGCTAACGGACAACACCCATATGCATTAGTTATTACATGCAGTGATTCAAGAGTTATACCTGAACTAATATTTAATAAAACACTTGGTGAAATATTTGTTATTAGAACGGCTGGTAATGTTATTAATGATGGAGAATTAGGAACTATAGAATATGCCATAGAGCATTTAAAAATAAAAGAAATAATTGTTTTAGCTCATACTTATTGTGGAGCGGTACATGCCGCAGTTCATAAAGAAAGTGGCAAATATATAAATAAAATATTAGATAAGATTAAAACTAATATAGGTAGTGAAACTGATGAAGTTAAAGCATCTATATTAAATGCTAATAAGGTTAAAGATTATATTCTAAAACAATTCCCTGGATTTGATGGAAAAGTTATATCAGCTATATATGATCTAAAGACAAATATAGTAAAAAAAGTATAAAAAAATAGCGAGATTATCGCTATTTTTATTTATTTTCCAATTTTGCATCTATCATAGATGAAATCTACATTTTTGAAATAATAATCAAGAGTAAAACAATTATCTAATTCTTCTTTTGATAGAATAGACATAACTTTTTCATTTTGAGAAAGTAATGTTTTATAATCTTTTCTTTCGTTATATGCTGTCATAGCAATAGGTTGAACTGTGTCGTATGCTTCTTCTCTAACTAAACCTTTTTCGATTAAAGCATTCATTACTCTTTGAGCAAATATAACTCCATTAGTCTTATAGATATTTTCAATCATAACCTCAGGATATACAACAACATTTTCTAAAATACCTTTAAATCTATTTAACATATAATCAAGTAATTCAGTTGCATCAGGTAAAATAATACGTTCAGTAGCTGAGTGAGAAATATCTCTTTCATGCCATAAAGCAACATTCTCATAGAATGTTAACATATATCCTCTCATGACTCTAGCACATCCACAAATGTTTTCTGAAGAAATAGGATTTCTCTTATGAGGCATTGCGCTACTTCCTTTTTGGCCTTTAGTAAATGCTTCTTCTAATTCATGAACTTCAGTTCTTTGAAGATTTCTTATTTCAAAAGCCATTTGTTCCATGCTTGCTGCGATACAAGCAAGTGTAGCCATATAATAAGCATGTCTATCTCTTTGAAGTACTTGTGTACTAACATTAGCTGAATTAATTCCTAAGTGTTCACATACATAATCTTGAATAAATGGCGGAATGTTTGCGAAGTTTCCAACAGCTCCACTCATCTTACCACATTCAA
>JAILIR010000222.1 GCA_024695185.1 bacterium
TTAGTAAGGACTATTGTTTTAAGAAAAACTATGGTAATTCTTATATCAGTAAGCATATCGATTATATCGATTATGAATATGAATTAAAACTAGATGAAACTATTACACTACCTGATGGTGCTAAAGTGAAATTAACACGAAATATAAAAAATAGTAGAGAAATCTATTTAAAATTGTGTTATAATACTTTAGTATTACCTTTAAGAGTAAGAAATAGGAAAGATGGTGACTATTTCGTATTCAAGTTTGGTAAGAAAAAAATAAAGGATCTATTCATTGATATGAAAATACCAATGGATACTCGTAATAGAGTACCATTAGTAGTTGATAACAATGATAACATCTTAGGTATACCTGGTATTATTAAAGGACCTAAGGATGTAATTGACCCTATTTATATAGTATATGAGGTGAATGAAAATGATGACTGATGATATAAAAGAAATATTAGTCTCTGAAGAACAAATTGATGCAATGTGTAAGACACTAGGAAAGCAATTAAGTGATGACTATAGGAACAATGATAAACCTCCTCTAGTTATAGGCTTATTAAAGGGTTGTGTACCTTTTATGACTAGTTTAATTATGCATATGGATATTCAAATAGAATTAGATTTTATGGTCGCATCAAGCTACCATGGAACTAATAGTGGAGATGTTCAAATTAAAAAGGACTTAAATTGTAGTGTTAAAGATAGAGATATAATTATTGTTGAGGATATCGTTGATACAGGTAAAACACTTAAAACAATTAGTGAAATCTTATCTGTTAGAGGTGCTAAATCAATAGTTATTGTAACTCTACTTGATAAGCCAGAGCGTAGAGTAACTGATATTACTCCTAAGTATGTTGGATATAAAATTCCAAATGAATTTGCCGTAGGCTTTGGACTAGACTACAATGAAAAATATCGTAATCTTCCATTTATAGGTGTGCTTAAGGAAGAAATATATAAGGATGGTGATTAATCTTGAATGGTGGAAATAAAAAATCGCTAATTACAAGCATTATCATGTATTTAATAGTTGCGGCTATCGTGGCTGGATGTCTACTATTAATATTTGGTAATAAGACTAAAAAAACAAAATTAACATATCAAGAATTCTATAATCAAGTTAAAGAATTCCCTGATAGAATGAAATCGGTAAATGCTAAACCATCTACAGGAAATAACTACATGTTATATTATGTAAGTGGTGTTTATACAACTAGCGAAGGAAAAGAAACAAACTATTATGTATATATCTCTCAAGAGGTATTTGATAATACAAACTTTGTTACTGATCCAAATGCTATTAAGCCAATTCAACAATTATTATATGAAAACACAACTATTACTGTTGAATATACTCAAGCAAGTAATACAAATGTTCTATCAATAATAATTAACCTACTTCCATTAGTTGGTTCAATCATAATATTTATTCTATTATTTAGAGCTCTATCTAGTGGTGGAGGAAATAATAAAGCCTTTGACTTTGCAAAGTCTAATGCTAGACTTGCTAAAGATAAATCCGTAACATTTAAGGATGTTGCTGGTTGTGATGAAGAAAAGCAAGAGCTTGAAGAGGTTGTTGACTTCTTAAAGAATCCAAGAAAGTATGTTGAAATAGGAGCAAGAATTCCTAAAGGTATTCTTCTATTTGGTTCACCAGGTACTGGTAAAACATTACTTGCTAGAGCCGTAGCTGGAGAAGCTAATGTTCCTTTCTTCTCTATTTCTGGTTCTGATTTCGTTGAAATGTTCGTTGGTGTTGGTGCTAGCCGTGTTAGAGATTTATTTAAAACAGCAAAAGAAAACTCTCCTTGTATCGTATTCATCGATGAGATCGATGCTGTAGGTAGACAAAGAGGTGCTGGTTTAGGCGGTGGACACGATGAAAGAGAACAAACACTTAACCAATTATTAGTTGAAATGGATGGATTTGGTAATAATTCAGGTATCATTGTAATGGCTGCAACTAACCGTCCTGATATCTTAGACCCTGCACTACTTCGTCCAGGTAGATTTGATAGACAAATTACTGTTCCAAACCCTGATGTAGTTGGTAGAGAGGCAATTCTTAAAGTACATGGAAGAAACAAATTATTTGCTCCAAATGTACACTTTAATGAAGTAGCACAAAGAATCCCAGGATTCTCTGGTGCTGAAATTGCTAACCTATTAAATGAAGCAGCTCTTCTAGCTGCTAGAGCAAATAGAAAAGTTATTGAGCTTCAAGATATCGATGAAGCTGTTGATAGAGTATTAATGGGACCTGCTAAAAAGAGTAGAAAGTATTCTGAAAAAGAAAGAATCATGGTTGCTCATCATGAAGCAGGACATGCTGTTATCGGTTTAAAACTTGAAAATGCAAATATCGTTCAAAAGGTAACAATTATTCCTCGTGGACAAGCTGGTGGATATGCTTTAATGCTTCCTGAACAAGAAACATTCTTTGAAACTAAACAAGGTTTACTTGATAAGATTACTGGTTTCTTAGGTGGTAGAGTAAGTGAAGAATTATGCTTCAATGAAATATCTACTGGTGCTCATAATGACTTCCAACAAGCAACTAAAATTGCAAGAGCAATGGTTACTCAATATGGTATGAGTGATATGGGTACTGTACAATATGAAAATGGCGGAGGTAACG
>JAILIR010000013.1 GCA_024695185.1 bacterium
ACGCTATCCACTCTTACGGAAATAATAAAAGTTAATGGATGTAGTCATAGGAAATTGCCTAGTCATCATCATTAAATCACAATCACTACTACTACCATTTTTTATTTGATCATACAAATCAAAACGATATGCATTATTTAAATATTTATTGATATTTGGAGTGATTTCCTCTCCATTAATTGTATTACCAATACATAATGATTCTATAGCTTCCATTTGAATAAATATAAGGTTAGTATCTTTTAGTACTCCTTTAGCATTTAATTTATCAGTTGCACTATTTTCATCATTTTTTAGTAGGTTTTGATAATTATTGAAATCATTTAAAGTTGAATCAGTTATTTTAGCTTTTTTACCTACTTCAATTGAATCTTTAAAATCAATTATATGGTAGCCTAATGATGTATATGCAGCAACTTTATTTTCAGTGTTAGTTGATGCACAAGTACGGCTAGGATTAATGCACGAAAATCCAATTAAAATAATAAAGCTCATTGTACACAAAAGTGGTGAATTTAATTTTGGATATTTAAACAAATCTTTTTTAAATCCAAATATAAGCATAAATATAACTAAAGGTATATCTATAAAGAATAATATATCAAGCCATGAAGCATAAATGGATGGATCTAAGAAATATGAATTACCTTCAGTAGATCTATCTCTATTCATAAAAATCCAAAATATTCCAGGTGCTCCTTGGAAGCATCTACAATATACCATATCAACAACATTTAAAACCATTATGACCATATACATAGTAAAGATATAAATATATCTACCCTTCTTTTTAAAGAATAGGGATATAGAGAATATAAAAGCTAAAAACATTAATTCTAAAATTAGTTTTAAGCCTATAAAACCCTCACCATAAAATAAATGATATCCAAAGTGATCTGAATGATGCATAAATCCTACAAGTAAGGCGTTTTTCACTAATATTAATAAAGCAATTAAACTAACAAAAATGATGCTATAATTCTTCTTTAGAAACATCTTCAATTTCATTAGTATCATCTTCTTTCTTCTTCTTTTTCTTACCAGTAAAGGTCATAAATACCGTTGTTGCTCCTGATACAATTATTAATAAATAATAGCTTATACCTCTAACCATAAGAAGAGCAGCTGTTTGTAAGTTTTCTGGATATATTGTTTCATATAATGATGCAAATGTTGATTCATAAGCACCAACACCACCAGGTATAGGGAAGGAATCTGCAACAAGTGCTATAACTGTTTGAACAGCTATAATATATATGAAACCATGACCAGATAAGCCTAAACCTTTATAAATGAAAAATCCTATAGAGAATGTTGCAATTCTCTTTAAAATACATAATAACAATACAACAAAAGAAATGAATAAGTGTTGTTTAACAAACTTATTACTTTCTTTAAAATCTTTAATACTTCTTCTTAGCTTTCTAATTTTCTTATATGGCTTTTTTACTAAGCCTCTTTTATGAAGGCGTAGAATTGTTTTTGTTCCACTACGATAAACAAAACCACCCATAAACATACATACAATAGATATTGATGCAATAATTAAATTACAAACTACACCAAATATTAATAAACCAACCTGTACCCAATTATGCGCAATAAACAATTCGCTATATAAGCATACCGCAGCTATCGCCATTAATATAAGCGCTAATTTATTTAAAAATGAATACAATAGTACCATTGTTGTTGTTTTACTTGCTGGATAGTCTCTTTTACTCATTTCATAAATCATTATCGGTTGACCACCAACCGCAAATGGAGTTATTTGTGAAAAGAATAAATCTATTGAACAATAACCAAAGCCTTGTAAAGTATTAAACTTCATATTAAAGCTTCTTGTCATTACCTTATAGCATAAGCCCTGTATATATATTTGAGCAAATACCATCAAGATGGCAAGAATAAAGAATGTAGGCTTCATTGATTGGAATGCTTCGCCTAAATCTTTAAAATCACAATCTTTTAAAAGGAAATAGAATGAAAGAACATATATTAAAATTAGTACTACTGGTTTCCATATTTTTTTTAATATTTTCTTCACTCTCTCACTTCCTTTTTAATAGATTTAAATATTAGAATACATTACATTTTCTTAAAATTAGAATAGTTAAAACAATAGCACCAAATATAACCATAGCAATAACCATTGGTAATTTTGGCTTTTTAATTTTAATTCTAATAACAAATAATAAACCAACAATAGATAAACAAATTAGATATACTAATTGGAACCATTCACCAAAATCCTCAGCGAATATAACTATTAATGGAAATATTAGTGCACTAGTAGTTATAGGAAGTCCTATAAAGCCTGTATTAGCTCCTCCTTCAGTAGCTTGTCTTTCATCTTCAAGCACATTAAAGTAAGCTAATCTTACCAAACCACATAGTACGAAAAGGGCTAAAATAAGCCATTGCCACCAATGATTAACACCAATAGCAAAACCTATTGCAGCTGGTAAAACACCAAATGCAACTAAGTCAGCTAGTGAATCAATTTGCATACCAAATTTCTTTTCTCTATCTGTTCTATTTTTCTTAGTTCTAGCAACTTTACCATCAAATAAATCTAAAAATCCTGATACAAGTAAGCATACAGCACCTGCAAAAGCATTATGATCTACTACAGCAAAGCCTACACCTAGAACGGCTGATATTAAACTTAAATAAGTTAAATATACAGTATAACCCCAATATCCAACCATAAAAACACCCCTTTATTAATGTTTCTTTTGAAACTTTCCGTCTTTAGTCTTAATAGAAACACTAGCATTTTGATTTTTAGCTAATACTTTAAGTCTAGCTTCAGCTTCAGCCTTAGTTTTAAATGTTTGAATAACTTTATCACTACCTTGAAGCTTTATAATCCATAACTTATCTTCTTTTCTATTTGATAAATAGTACTTCTTTGCATCTGCCATTATAGTTTCTCTCCTTTCCTTAGTTTTTCTAATATATCTTTAAAGTTATCTGGAATATCAGTTGTAAATTCTAAATACTCATTTGTTCTTGGATGATTAAACCCAATTAATTTAGCATGTAAGAATTGACCAGTATTTCCTATAACCTTTTTAGGACCATAAAGTGGATCACCAACTAGTGGATGACCTATATATTTCATATGGACTCTAATTTGATGGGTTCTACCTGTTTCAAGCTTACATTCAATTAATGTATAGCCATCAAACCTCTCTAAAACCGTAAAATTAGTTACAGCTTCTTTCCCATCTTCAACTACAGCCATTTTCTTTCTATCTGTTTTATCACGCCCAATAGGAGCATTAATTCTACCCTTGTTTTCATTAATAACACCATACACCAAAGCAACATATAATCGCTTTGTTGTCTTGTTTTTTAATTGTTCGACAAGTGAATTATGGGAGTAATCGTTTTTAGCTACCATTAATAAGCCTGATGTATCTTTATCAATTCTATGAACTATACCAGGTCTATTTACTCCATTAATTCCTGATAAGTCTTTTACTTGATACATCAAACCGTTAACTAAAGTTTTTTCTTTAGTTGATAGTGTAGGATGTACTATTAAGCCTTGAGGCTTATTAACAACAAGCACATCACTATCTTCATAAACGATATCTAAATTCATATTAACAGGCTCAATATCATAAGCCTCATCTTCTGGAACTAGTATAATAATTAAATCATTTAGCTTAACCTTATAATTAGCCTTAGTAGGATTCTCATTAACAGTTATATTTTTTGATTCAATTAATTCTTGTATTCTTGTTCTAGAAAGGTCTGTTTTAGTTGTAAGATATTTATCTAATCTTTCATTTTCTAAATCAGATACTACTATCTCTATCTGTTCCTTCACAATCATCACTCATTTCATTATTTGAAACTTCTACATCATTATTTTCTTCTATAGTTTCTTCTTTAAACTCTTCTTTAGCCTCAGTTATTTCTTCTTTATTTTCTTTAGCTTTTGTATCATTATCACTAATAAATATCATATCAACTAAGAATAGGAAGAATCCCACAACTAAGAGAATATCAGCAATATTAAATACTGGGAAATCATAACCAAATATATTAAAATCCAAGAAATCTGTGACACTTCTAAAGAATAATCTATCAATTAAGTTTCCTATAGTTCCACCTATTACTAATACTAAGCTTATAGAAAATACTATTTTCTTTTTAAAATCGATATTTTTATATAAGTATATAAAATATCCAAGAATAATTAATGAGACAATTATTAGTATTACAGTGAATCCTGAAAATCCTCCCCATGCAGCACCTGTGTTTTCAACATGTGCTATATTAAAGAAACCTTTAATAACACTTATGTGATCACCCACACTAATATTAACTCTAATAATTACTTTAACTAATTGGTCAATTAATATCCCAAGAATAATAAATATTATCCCCATTATATAATTTTTCTTCTTCAAGAATATCATCTCCTAATAATTAGATATAAGCCATACATGATAAATACTACTAAAGCAACAATAAAGATATCTACTATTCTTATAAAGAATA
>JAILIR010000034.1 GCA_024695185.1 bacterium
GGTATGTAATTATGTATGAATATATCAAAGGTGTCATAACAGAAATATATCCTTCATATGTTGTGCTTGAAGCAAACAATGTTGGTTACTTAATTTATATGCCTAATCCTTATTCTGTACAAATAAATGGAACTTATACCCTATATGTTTATCAAAAGGTTAGTGATGATTCAATAGCTTTATATGGTTTTAAGACATTCCAAGAAAAAGAATTATTCTTAAAGTTAATTAGTGTTAGTGGTATAGGGCCAAAGAGTGCTTTATCAATTTTAGCAACTGGTGATGTTAATGGTATTATAAGTGCAATTGATTTAGGTAATGCTAAATATTTGACTAAGTTCCCTGGAATTGGTACTAAGGCTAGCCAACAAATTATTCTTGATTTGCAAGGCAAGATTAACTTTAATCAAAGTAGTAGTAATAGCACAACTGAATTAGAAGAAGCTTTAATATCTTTAGGTTATAAGAAAAAAGATATCGATAAAGTATGTTCTAAGTTAGATATGAGCTTAAAAATTGAAGATTTAATTAAAGAAGCACTTAAGCTTCTAACAAGGATGTGAGATTATGGATAATAGAATAGTTTCACCTGAAATTAAAAATGAAGATGATAATACCTTACGTCCTAAGTTCTTAAAAGACTATGTTGGCCAAACTAAAGTTAAAGAAATGATTGATATTTATATCAAGGCAGCTAAGCTTAGAGATGAGCCAATTGATCATATTCTTTTATATGGTCCTCCTGGACTTGGTAAAACAACATTAGCCCAAATTATTGCTAATGAAATGGATGTTAGTATCATTACTACATCAGGACCAGCCATCGAAAAGACTGGTGATTTAGCTGGTTTATTAACACAACTTACTCCTGGAGCAATTCTATTTATTGATGAAATACATAGATTGCCTAGATTTGTTGAGGAAATGTTATATTCAGCTATGGAAGATTATGAACTTGATATACCTGTTGGAAAGGATCAAACATCTAAAACTATTAGAGTTGATTTAGTTCCTTTCACATTAATAGGTGCAACAACACGCTATGGTGACTTATCTAGTCCTCTAAGAGATAGATTTGGTGTTGTTGAGCGCTTAGAATATTATACAGTTGATGAATTAAAACAAATTGTTTTAAGGACATCTAAAATTTATGATTGTATGATAGATGAAGCTGCGGCATATGAACTTGCTAGACGTTCTAGAGGAACACCTAGAATTGCAAATAGATTATTTAGAAGAATAAGAGATTTTGCTTCAGTTAAAGGTGATGGCAAAATCACTTTAGAAATATGTAAGGATGCCCTACTTAAACTAGGTATTAATCCTGATGGCTTAGATTTTAGAGATCTTAAGTATTTAAGGGGTATAGTTGAAAACTTTAAGGGTGGTCCTGTTGGACTTGATGCTTTAGCTCAAACTATTGGTGAAGAAGCATCAACTATTGAAGATGTTTATGAGCCATATCTTTTACAAGAAGGTTATATACAAAGAACACCAAGAGGAAGAATTGCAACAGAGAAGACATATAAACTTCTAAATATTAGTTATGGAGGCATGCTATGAGAACTGAAGATTTTGATTTTGAACTTGACCCAAGTTTAATTGCGCAAACTCCTATTAAAAATAGAAGTGATTCAAAACTCTTGATTCTTGACAAAAAAAATGGCACAATAATACATGAGAGTTTTAAAAATATTATTAATTATTTAGATTCTAATGATTGTTTAGTACTAAATGATACTAAGGTAATACCTGCAAGACTCCATGGAACAAAGATGCTTACAAATGCTTATATTGAAGTATTACTTCTAAAAGATTTAGGAGAGGATACTTGGGAAGCATTAACTAAGCCAGCTAGAAGAGTAAATGTTGATGATATCATTGTATTCTCGGATAAGCTTAAAGCTAAATGTATAATGGTTAAGGATGAAGGAATTAGAATATTCAAGCTAATTTATGATGGTATTTTAATGAATATCTTAGATGAATTAGGTGAAATGCCACTTCCACCATACATTAAAGAGAAGCTAGAAGATAAGAATAGATATCAAACAGTTTATGCTAAATATGAAGGTAGTGCTGCGGCTCCTACAGCAGGATTACATTTCACGAAAGAATTACTTAAGCAAATTGAAGAAAAAGGTGTTGAAATAGTTTATGTAACTTTGCATGTTGGTTTAGGTACATTTAGACCAGTCATGGAAGATGATATAACTAAGCATAAAATGCATGAAGAGTTCTATATTATTTCAAAGGAAGCTTCAGATAAATTAAATGATTGCTTGAAAAAAGGTAAAAGAATTATCAGTGTAGGAACAACATCAACAAGAACGTTAGAAAGTGCATATGATAATGGTTTTAAGCCTATGGCTAAATCAACAAACATTTTCATTTATCCTGGTTATAAATTTAAATGTGTTGATGCCCTTATAACTAATTTCCATTTACCTAAATCGACACTTGTTATGTTAGTATCTGCACTTGCAGGAAAAGAAAATATAATGAATGCATACAAAGTAGCTCAAGAAAACAATTATCGTTTCTTTAGCTTTGGTGATGCAATGTTCATTAAATAATGGGAGGATTTGACATGAAAAAAGTATTATTTTTCATACTTTCACTCTTACTTAGTTTAACTTTAGTTGGATGTGGAAAAGACAATGAAAAAACTACAGATTATGTAAAGGACAACGAATGGATGAGCCCAGGAGCTATGATTGAAGAATATTTAAAGGATGATACTAAGAAGGTATCTGAAGTTAAATTTACTTTAGAATTCGTCGACGAAGATGGACTAGCTTATATCGGATATATGAGATTTGTTCTATTCAATAATCTGGCACCTAAGACTGTAGATAATTTCGTTAAGCTAACTGAAAAAGGTTATTATGACAATTTAAAAATGACAAGATTAGTTAAGGATACTCTAGTTCAAGGTGGAGATCCTGAAGAAACTACAACAAAAGAAACTAAGGAACAAACAAATACAATTAAAGGTGAATTTGAAGAAAATGAATTCTTTAATAACTTAAGTCATAATAGTGGTGTAATTTCAATGGCAAGAGCAACTGATTTAGACAGTGCTTCATCGCAATTCTTCGTAGTAGCATCTAACTTCCAATCAGTAGATGGAAGCTATGCAGCATTTGGTTGCTTACTTGAAGAAAAGAATGAAGATGGTTCATCTCTAACATATGAACAAAGAAATTATACTGTTACTGAAGATGGTAAGAAAGTATTATATGATTATGACTGCTTAAACTTATTAGTTACATTAGCAATCGAAAATGATGTATCTGATGGTGCACCAGTTGATACAATTGCCATTGTAAAAGGAGAAGTTCTTCAAAAGGACGTTTTAATGTCAGCTATTAAATAATTGTAAGATAAAAATTGGTTTCGCTAGAAATCAATTTTTTTGAAAGGATAAATTTATGGGAATTTGGGACTTAAAATTTAGTGATGGGTATGCTAGATGTGGAATCTTACATACTAAGCATGGAGATTTTGAAACACCAATCTTTATGCCTGTAGGCACAAAGGCAACTGTTAAATCTTTAATGCCTAGTGAGATAAAAGAAGTATCTGATGGACTTATTCTAGGTAATACATACCATTTATGGTTATCACCTGGTGCTGATATAGTAGAAGAGCATGGTGGTATACGTGGTATGATGCACTGGGATGGAGCGCTTCTAACCGACTGTGGTGGATTTCAAGTATTTAGCTTATCTGAACTAAGAAAAATTAAAGAAGAAGGCGTTTATTTTAGACACCATAAGAATGGCTCTAAACTCTTTATGTCTCCTGAAATATCAATAGATGTCCAAAACAAGCTTGGCGCTGATATTATAATGAGTTTCGATGAATGTCCACCATTCAACGAATCATATAAGTATATGAAGGAATCTGTAGATAGAACTATTAGATGGGCTAAAAGGGGTAAGGATGCGCATAAGAAACCGGATGAACAAATCTTGTTTGGTATAGTTCAAGGTGGTCCATATTTAGATTTAAGAAAGCACTGTTTAGAAGAACTAGAAAAGATAGGCTTTGAGGGGTTTTCGATTGGAGGACTTTCTGTAGGTGAATCTAAAGAAGAGATGCATAAAGTCCTAGATTTTTTAAAGGATGAAATGCCTAAAGATAAACCAAGATATTTAATGGGTGTAGGTGAGCCTGAGGACCTGTTAAATGGAGTGGAACGTGGAATAGATATGTTTGACTGTGTTAACCCTACTCGTATAGCACGTCATGGTGTTGCGATTACTAGTAGAGGTAGAGTATTAATAAAAAATGCATGTTACGAACGTGACATGAAGGGTTTAGATAGTGAATGTGATTGTATGGTATGTAAGACATTCACAAGAAGCTATATAAGACACTTATTTAGAGAAGAAGAAATATTATCAATG
>JAILIR010000053.1 GCA_024695185.1 bacterium
TTGAATAAGTTGCATCAGTTGAATAAGTTACACTCTTATATTTATAAATTGTATCATCTTCTTCTGACTCAAAGTAGAATGATAGTAATTTATTATATAATTGCTCTTCTTTAAAGCCTTGTTTATTACCTGTATTACCAAAAATTTCATAATATTTAGTTGTAGGTAAATATTGATATCTTATTGGAGTAACAAGATCTTCTAATACTTCCTTTTCAGATCTAGTCTTAATTGTATACTGAACTTCAGGATCTAGTAACGCAGATGTACTCCTTCCCATTGCTACTAATATACCTTCCATAAATTGTGCTTTAAATTCTTCAAATGTGAAAGTGAATGGTTCAACGCCAACTTTACCTTGTTCCATATAATAATCTTGATTACGTTCTATCTCATCAGTATATCCACCCTCACCATCAGGTTTATACCTATCATATTTTACATGGAAACTAATTATGTAATTATCAGCACCATCAATAATCTTTAAATTTTCAATACTATTTATTTCAGAAACTAAATCAGTTCCACCTAATAAACTAGGTACTCCACCATCAGTTGGAGCATATGTACTAACAATAGTATCCCACGCATATTGGTAAATATCATCATATAGTTTTCTGAACTTACTTCCTTCTTCTGGTCGTTGACCTTCTTTTATTTGTTTTGTTACATTATCTGTAAGATATCTATAAGATACATTGTTTAATTCTCTACCACCAGAATATTGCTTTGATAAATCAAGTTCTTTCATACTCAATAATCTTGAATACATCTTTTCATAGTCAAATTCAGGTGTTTCAGTACACTCATATTGTGCATAGCCATAATAGAATGGTCCTTCAGTATCTTCTTCTAGTTCTCTATAAGCATATTGAGGGAAATAATAATATCTATATTTTCCTACGCTTGAACGATATTTCCTCCAAATACCTCTTCCGTTATTATACATAAAATCAGTAAAAGGTCCACCACTTGTTGAATGATATTCGCTTGTAAATCCATTCTCTACAGCCGAACTATTACGATCACTTGTTTGATATCTAAGAGGAATACCATTAAGAACAGCGTATTTATAATCATAATATGCCGTAAAAGTTATGTTAAATGTATAATGATAAAGATCGTAAGTATAATAATGATCATTGCCCCAACGGTCAGTATACCAGTATTCTCTTTCCGTTGTTTTGTAATAATTACCAGTATAACTATAGTCTTTGTAATCAGCGTCAATTGCACCAGGAACATAATCTAAAGGATTACTCTCCCATTCGTCAATAGCATCATAAGAAGGAGAAGGATTCCTTAAATAATACGTACTAACCAATTCATCTTGAATTGTTACTTCTTTTCTTCCATAGCATCTAGCATAATTTCCGTTTTGAAGTGTATAAGTATTTCCTGTTGTTGGGTCGGTATATGTACCATAATTATTATCATTGTCACGAATCCAACGGTATAATTCATCATAATACTTATCATTGTCGTAACATCTATATTCAGAATGAATATTTTTACCTTCATATTCAAAATCTTTACTATATCCGTAATATGCATCGCTTCCAGTTCCTGATTGTGTACCAGTTCTTTCATCAGCATATATAACACTGCCATAAGTTAGATATGCTTCTTTAGTTGTACCAGGATTATTTTTGCCCGTATTTTCCAAATCAAATTTATAAGCTTTACCACCATATGTGAAATAATCTCCTCGATAAGAATCAAAATACTTTATAGGCGCAGATTCATCAATACCTTTTGTATAGAACAAGTGATATGTCTTCTTTTGATTTGTTCCAGGAATATCTACTTCATATGATTCACCCTTATAAGTATTTGATGGCTTAACATCATAGCCCTCAAGTGCATATTCTTTACCATCAATAGTAGTTGTTGCAGGACTATTGAAATTATTTGTAAAATCAGAATATTGGCTATTATATGTGCCATTCACTAAAGTTGGTGCAACATACTTATATTCTGTACTCATACCTAAGCTAAATAATATATCTTCAATTTGTGACATTGTGAAATAGTATGGCCAGTAGTTGCCGCCTCTATGGTAGGCATTAACTGTTAAACCTTTATCAGTCCAAATATATTCATATCTAGCTTCGTTTCTATCTGGGTCAAATGTATCAAGCAATGCTTCAACGAAATCATTTAATTCTAAACATAATCTTGGCATATTTACCCAGAATACATAGAATGATAATTTTTCTGCAAATTCTAAGTTAGTATTGCAAATAATAATCTTTTCTGGATCAGTTTCATCTTCACTAGCTTTAAGAATATGTTTACCAGTTGATTCTTGGTACTCATAATATACTGTGCTTTCAGTTGTAATATCTGAAGAATTAGTCTTATGTGCACGTTTATAATATAAATTTAACATTCCAGCAAGCATTTCCATATCATATTCTTGTTTATAAATCCAAGTTGTAGTATCTACTTTGTTGGAATTTTGCCAGTAGTAATTACCACCAATGTAATCAGTTGAATAAACTAATTCATATGTAGCCTTATTATCTGTTAACTCAGTAATAGTTGTATAACTAGCACCAGTACCAGTTGTAATATCCTTGTAAGCATATAATGCATAACCGATATCATCAATTAGTAATGTACCTGCATTGTTAAAATAAGTAAACGCTTCATCAAATGTATCGATATCTGATTTAACAAGAGACACTTCATTAAGCTTCCATTTTCTACCAGGTAATAAATATTCATCCGTCATATATACAGTCATTAAATTACCTATAGCAAATTTTTCATCAAGCTTGGCTTGTTCTCTAAACATTTCTTCGTTTAATTCAGCATCTTTATTTCCACTACCATCATCAGCATCGTTTTGTGTTAAAGTGATTTTAGCCTTAAGCCATTCTTTAACGTTTGAGCTTACATAATTACCTTCTGAATCAGTAGTTTCTTTATATTCATTTGATCCATCAGTATATGAATTAGGATACCAAACATAATAAGATCCATCTGAATTTTGTGTTACTTTTAAGCCTAAACCAAAAATAGCTTGTAATTCTGCAACTATATCAGAATCATCAACACCATTATTCTTTTGATCGCAAAAGTACTTTGCAGCTATGTATAAAATTTGTCTAGCATCATTTTGCTTTTGTAGTTTGTCTTCTCTATAAACAATTCTACTTGTGTTAAGAGCAACACCAACAACAGCACCTGCTAAAATTGTAAGTCCTAAAATAGAACCAATAACTGGTACAATTGCATTTCCGACCTTTCTTTTTATAGTTTTAAATAGTTTCATAACGATCAGCTCCTTTCAAGCTTCTTGTTAATATTTACTTAATCGCACATCGTTATGTGCGCATAAAATACTTATATATTTATATATATTATATTTAATAAAATTATTTTTTTCAATATATTTTGTGTGAAAAATGCGTGAAAATCGACATAAATTTACGAAAAATTATATTTATTTTACATAAAAAAGCAAGCGTT
>JAILIR010000130.1 GCA_024695185.1 bacterium
TATATTTTACATTTGTTAATATTCATATCTTTTCTTTTGGCTAATTAAGAATACTAAAGCAAGTGAAATACCTAACATTTCAGATACTACCATAGAATACCAAATACCTTCACTCTTGAATATTAGAGGTAGTATTAAAATACAACCAACCTGGAAAATAACAGTTCTAACACCACTTATTAAAACAGATATTAAACCATTATTTAAGGCTGTAAAGAAGCTAGATGCAAAATAAGTTATACCACTAAACAAAAACATAAATGAATATATTCTAATTGCATGACTTGATAATTCTAGTAATTCACTATCTTTATTTGCAAATATGTATGCAAGTGGGTAAGATAGGGAAAAAGTCAAAATAGTCATAATTAAACCACAAATAGCCACTATTAAGAAACATTTCCTACTTACATTTTGTAATTCTTCTTTATTTTTAGATCCATAATTATAACCTATGATAGGTGCTGTAGATATATTAAAGCCTATAAATACGGCTATAAATATAAAGCTTACATACATAATAATTCCATATGCAGCTACACCCCTTTCACCAATATAATGTAAGAGCTGCATATTAAATAATATACTAACTACTGACATTGAAATATTACTTACAAGCTCACTAGAGCCATTAAAACAAGCTCTTCTAATATATCTAAAATCTAATTTTGCTAAAGTTATTTTGATATTAGTTGTTTTATTAAATAAGAAATAACCTAATCCTATACCACAGCCTATTAAATAAGATAAGCCAGTAGCTAGCCCAGCTCCTTCTACATTCCAATTAAATACACCAACAAATAAGAAATCTAGTAACATGTTGAAGCAACCTGATATTAATGTTGATATAAAGCCAAGCTTAGGACGCTCTGCGACTATCTAGAAATTATGGAAGAATGATTGAATCATAAAGAATAAGTTAAAGCCTATTAAAAATCTTCCATATCTAACCGCATAATCTAATAATTGTCCTCTAGCTCCTAAAAAATAAGCTATTTGTTTAACAAATATAAAGCTTACTATCGCATTAATAGAGCCAATTATAATAACAAAATAAAGCATCATAGAAAATATTTTACTTGCGAGCTCCTTCTTTCCTTCACCCAAGGTCTTTGCGACCAGTGCCGTTCCTCCAGCACCAACCATAAACCCAAAGCTAGATAAAATCATTGCATAAGGCCAAATGATATTTATACCTGAGAAAGCAGACTCCCCACAATAGTTAGAAATAAAAAAACCATCTACAATTGAATAGATAGAAATAAATATCATCTGCATAATTGCTGGAAGTGATATTTTTATTAACTTTTTAATAGTGAAATGATCATCTAATCTATAAGTCATAAAATCACCTCCTATAGTATTATACAAAAAAATAAGTAGAAATGAAATCTACTTATTTATGATAATGAACTAGAATAAGAATTGTGTCATTATTAATAATGATATTATCCTTCTTTCTTAAATTATAATCCATTATATCAATATTTGTTTTATCAATTGGTGAATCAGTTGGACTATCTGATAAGCTTATAGCACTACTAACTGTATTAATTAGTTTTTCTGTCATATTTTTGGCATTATCTATTACATTAGTAATAGGCGATAAAATACTTTTCTTTTCATCCTTTTTACCAACAAAACCAATTGGTAAATATTCACCATTAGATGCATCATATAAAGCATTAATAAATTCTAGTTTAGAATTAAATACTAAATCTTCTTTTATATCTATTAATTCTTTTGCTCTTCTAACATCAAAGTCAATAATTGTATCTTCTTCCTCGAAGTTTTTAATTAATAAGTCCTCATAGAACTTATGTCCATATGGATGTGTTAACACTTGAGCAATATATAAAGCAACCATTTCATTAGAAATAATCATACCATCAACATTTAAACTATTTAGTGAGAATCTAGATGACGGATCAAATATTTCGGCATACATTTCAACATCTTTACCTATTCTTTCATTAGTCTTTAATTTAATTAATGTTAAGAAGACATTATTATCTTGTTCTTCTAAGCTTGCTTTTTCATCAGAGAAAATTAATATCTTTTTTCTACCTGGTGTATTATTAATTTCATCAGCTAATAAATCAATATTAACATCGATTGGATAAATACTAGTTTTAATCTTACCATTTTTCGTATTATTATGTGTATTACATACTTCCATAATCGCATTAGCTTTATCATTTTCACCAATGATAAATAATGTGAAGTTATTAGGTGATATCTTTTTATTGAAGTTTAATGTCGCATTAAATTCTTTTGTTGTAAAAGCTTTTTTTGTATTAGTTTCATAGCTTGCATATAAATATAGTTTTTCACCATCATTTTCTTTATATCTAGTAATAGGAATAGCTTTGTTATAATGCTTTAAAGCTTCCTTTACATCATAATCTTTATCAATTGAATAGAATGATCCACCTTCAAAAGAAAGTAGGTAATAATATAAATCCGCAAAGCTTGTATTTATAGCGGCTCTACCCAAAGCATGACCTACAATAGCATTTCTAGAGAAAATGGAGATATTGGCTTTGCTAAGCTCTATACTAGCTTTCATTAAGTCATTAATTTGCTTAGAGAAATTGTTGTTATTGGCTTCTATAACAATGTTTGCACATTTGTTTATACTTAAAATAGACATTAATATTTTAAAAGCATCAGCATCTGTTAAATCATTAGTTTCAATCCAACTAGCATTTGATAACAATGCTATAGAAATACATTTTTCAATAGATATTTCTTTTAAAGATTTTCTACTTGCTGGATTACCATTTTTAACAAATATTCTAATGTTTTTCTTTTCTATTCCACTTTCCAAAAATAAGTTATCTATTTCTTCTTGAATTGTATCTCTATCTACATTAGATAATATGACAATAGTCTTTTTGCCTTCCATAAATGATAATTCTTTAATTAGGTTGGCTCCAATAGGACTCCAGTTTAATATTACATAATGATTCCTTAGTTTTAGTTTACCAACATTATGAACTCTTCTATTAAATAAGTTCTGTAGCATGGATGTTGCTAAACCTATTAAAGCACCTGAGAAGGTAATCATTTGGGTTGTATTGATAATAATCTTTAATATTACAACACTTGTAGGCGCATCAGACCATATATCTCCTGAATTCATAGTATAAATAGCACAATATTGAATAGCTTCTACATAATTAGTGCCATTAATAGTTCCATCATTTAAATATGCAAGTAATAGTGAGAATAATAAAATAATCGCAATATTATAAATGATTAGGATATTAAATATTACTAAATA
>JAILIR010000147.1 GCA_024695185.1 bacterium
CATTAGAATTTAATATGCAATTAGTTGATGGAGTAAATAAAGCAACTATTGTTATAACAAATGTAGTTTATGATGCATAAAACAAAGAGAGGATTTAAAAGTCCTCTTTTTCTTTATTTTTTTAAAACAATAGACCTACTCCACTTTTTTTATATGTTTGATTTATATACCATAACATTTCCTCGTGGGATTTTGATTTTGCATTATTAGGATAATAGATCCCCAAGGAATTTGGGGCACAGCCTGTGCCCTAATTTCTTTTTTGCCAATAATAGAAGAAAACTGTGCCATTCTTTTTAAGTTGCTAAAAGAAAAGCCTTTCCCATATTCTTTTAAATCTTCTGATAGTTTTTGTATATATTTGCTACCCCAAGTCTTTCTTTGATTAATAATAGCTCCAATCTCATAATAAGTCATAATCATTGCGCTATTTACAATAACCATAGCTTTATTTTGATTATGCTTAATTGTTTCATTGATTCTAGTTAAATCTGTTAAATAATCTTTATCAATTAGTTCATTCAAATTTATCGCCTCTAACTTATATATACGGATGAAATATTAAAATCTTTGAAAAAGATTAATATTTTTTATTAGAATACGTTTTTATTTTTAAAATTTCTTTTTTAATAATAAAAAAGTGATATAATTATATTGGTTTAAAAAGAAATATTTATTTGGAGGATTAAATTATGGGAATGTTTGATAAACTATTATCTAATTTAAAAGCAAAAAGAAAAACAATCGTCTTTACAGAAGGAACTGATCCTAGAATCCTAGAAGCTGCTTCTAGATTACTTAAAGAAGATTTAATGGGTGTTATTTTATGTGGAAATGTTGAAGGAGTTAAGAATGCCGCAAATATTTGTGGATTTGATATCTCAAAAGCAACTATTATTGATCCACTTAAGTATGATGAATTTGATACTATGGTAGATACTATGGTAGAACTTAGAAAAGGTAAGATGACTAAAGAAGAATGTACTGATTTATTAAAGAAATCTAACTACTTTGGTACTATGTTAGTTAAGATGGGTAAAGCTGATGCCTTACTAGGTGGTGCTACTTATTCAACTGCTGATACAGTTAGACCAGCTCTACAAATCGTTAAGACTAAAAAAGGAGCTAATTTAGTAAGTTCATCATTTATTTTATTTAGAGAAAAAGATGGAAAAGAAGAAAAGATTGCTATGGGTGACTGTGCAATTAACATTTCTTATGAAGATACAATTGATAAAGCAACTGGTGAAGTTACTTTAACAGGCGCTAGAAAGCTAGCTGAAGTAGCTGTAGAAACAGCAAAGACAGCTTCATTCTTTGGAATTGATCCAAAAGTTGCTGTATTATCATTCTCTACTTATGGTTCTGGTAAAGGTGGAACAGTTAAGTTAAGTCATGATGCTGTTATCGAAGCTAGAAATATTGATCCAAATCTAGTAATTGATGGTGAATTCCAATTTGATGCAGCCGTAAGCCCTGTTGTTGCAAAAACTAAATGTCCTGATTCAAAAGTTGCAGGACAAGCTAATACATTCATTTTCCCTCTAATTGAAGCTGGTAACATTGGCTATAAAATCGCTCAAAGATTAGGTGGATATGAAGCATATGGTCCAATACTTCAAGGATTAAATGCACCTATTAATGACTTATCACGTGGATGTAACGCTGATGAAGTTTATAAGATGGCTATAATCACTGCAGGTATGGCCGAATAAAAAAAATAGACAAAAAAGACTCATTTTGAGTCTTTTTTTATGTTATAATTTGAATATAAGGAAGTGTTTTTTATGGATGATTCTATAGATAGAAAGGTACAATTCG
Organism: bacterium; assembly: GCA_024695185.1. Taxonomy (GTDB): domain Bacteria; phylum Bacillota_I; class Bacilli_A; order Acholeplasmatales; family JAEDCM01; genus RGIG10196. Next base: position 1,822 of record JAILIR010000147.1, read on the forward strand.
TTGCTAACCTTTTAAAGGTTCATGATAAAGCATCAGGTGAACTTAAGAACTTATATTCTGGTCTTCCATTTAATTATAATGATGAAGCTATCCAAAAATTAATAAAAAAATCAAATGAATTATGCCTTAAATTTAAAAGCTTAGCTGAAAAAAAACATAAATCAAATTTAGGATTAAAAATAGATAATTTAAAAAGATTAGAGATTTTAAGACAACTATTTTGTGGTAAATATATGGTTTGTGATGTTAGAAGTGGTATTAACTTAATTATTGGGCTTGTTGATGCACCTTCTATGACATTCTTTAATTATGATGTTAAATTTAATCCTGCATTAGTAAAAATAGAAGCTGGCGTTGAAATAGCTCCTAAAGTAGAAATAGGTGAATTTAAAGATTTAAAAGAATATGCTAATTGTGGCTTACCATACATAAATATCAAAAAAGATGTATGGTTAGGTTTAGGTGTAAAGGTTAAAAATAATGTTACTATTAATGAAAAAGTGGTTGTAGGTGCTGGAGGAATAGTTGAAACTGATATAGATAGTGAAAGTCTAGCATTAGGGCGTCCGGCAAAAGTTAAAAGGAAAATCACAAGTGAAGAAAAGGAAAAAAGATATGGTAAAGGTTCACCTTTTACAATAGATGAAGAAGATGTATTATATGAGGCAGTTAGTAAATGGACTAAGCTTAAAAGAGTTAAATTTCATAATATACTTGAAGGTAATCAATTTAATTTAATTGATTCTAAACTTATGAAATTATATAAAACTACTCATACTATATCTGAAGGATTAAACGCAAAGGATTTATCTTTTGAAGAAAGATTAAAAGGAATTGATTATTTATTTCCTTTAAAAGGAGAAAACCTTCAAGTAGGCCATAATTTGCATCTAGATATGATAGGTACATCAAAGATAGGAAGTAATGT
>JAILIR010000209.1 GCA_024695185.1 bacterium
AGAAAAAGGATTTTTATAATATGCAACAATTGCCATAGCAATTATAAAACCAACTATTATGAAAAGTGAAAAAAATAGAATTGAATACAACAATGTTTGCATTGTTAAACTATTTGATACTATTTGATAAATCAATCTAATCACCTCAAATAAATTATAGTTTTTAAACACAAAAAAACTCATTTCAACGTAGTAAAATGAGCTTTAAAATAGTAGTATAAAATATGAGTTTAATTCTATTACCAAAAATGCAACACTTTTTGCAACACTTTTTAACCGCATTTTTAGGCGATAATCGTATTTTTAGGCGTATGTTTTTGTTGCGGTTAAAAGCGTTTATAAAATAAAAAATGGCTTACTTGTGCTATTTATTAGCGTATAAGCCATTTATTGTGTCTATATAGTGGCGGAGTAGGAGGGATTTGAACCCTCGCACCGGAACCGGTCTACACCCTTAGCAGGGGCGCCTCTTCAGCCTCTTGAGTACTACTCCAAGGGTGAGCACCTTAGTGCTCGCTATTTAATAATATAACAAAACTACTTAAAAGTCAATATTATTCATGTAACATAGTTAAACTAACTTTATGTCTAACTAAATCTACATCTAAGACCCAAACCTTAACAACATCACCAACACTTAGTACTTCTGATGGATGCTTAATATAGTTTTTACTTATTTTAGAAATGTGTACTAAACCATCTTCATGTACACCACAATCTACGAATACACCAAAGTCAACAACATTTCTAACTACACCTACTAATTCTTGACCAATCTTCAAGTCTTCTATTCTTAAAGCTTCACATCTAAGTAGTGGCTTATCTAATTCATCACGAGGGTCTCTTTGTGGTGCTATAAAGGCATCTAAAATATCTTTAATAGTATATTCATTATCCTTGCCATATTTAGCGATAATAGCATTAACATCCGCTTTTTCAACAATTTCTTTAGTTTCATCAGTACCTAGCTTAGTAATGCCTAAATCCTTCATAATAGCTTTTGCTAGAACATAGCTTTCTGGGTGGATACTAGTAGCATCAAGTGCTTCAGTAGATTCAGGTAAACGTAAGAAACCAATAGCTTGTTCAAAAGCTTTAGGTCCAAGCTTTGGAACCTTCTTGATTTGTTCTCTGTTTTTAAATTCACCATTTTCTTCTCTAAACTTAACAATATTTTCAGCTATACCTTTATTGATACCTGAAACATAGCCAAGTAATGATTTACTTGCTGTATTAACATTAACACCTACTTGGTTAACTGCTGTAGATACAACGAAATCAAGTGAATCACCTAATTTACTTTGAGTAACATCATGTTGGTATTGTCCAACACCAATACTCTTTGGATCTATTTTAACTAATTCTGATAGTGGATCTTGAAGTCTTCTTGCAATTGAAACGGCACTACGTTCTTCTACGCTATATGTAGGGAATTCTTCTTGTGCTAAAGCACTAGCTGAATAAACAGAAGCTCCAGCTTCATTTACGATAGCATAGAATACTCTTTTACTACTAATATTCTTTAATACATCTTGAATAAACATTTCTGTTTCACGGCTAGCTGTACCATTACCAATAGCAATTAATTCAATATCATATTTTAAAATGAAATCAGTAACTTTCTTTCTAGCTTCTAAAATACGAGCTTCAGGAACTTTTTCACCTTCAAATTTTTGGTTTTGATAAATTACCGATTTATCTAATACTTTTCCAACCTTATCAACTACAGCAATCTTACAACCAGTTCTAAAGGCAGGGTCTACACCTAAAACCATTTTACCCTTCATAGGTGGTTGAAGTAATAAGTTACGAAGATTAACTGAGAATACATCAATAGCCTTATCTTCTGCAGTTTCAGTTAATTCACTTCTAACTTCACGCTCAATTGATGGATAGATTAATCTATTAAAGCTATCAACAATAGCATCTTTTACAATAGGAGTAGCAAAAGATTCTTCATTTTTGATAACCTTACTATTTAAATAGTTAATAGTTCTATCATTATCAATAGTGATACTTACATTTAAAACATCTTTATCTTCTCCACGGTTAATAGCTAAAATGTTATGACTCTTTAGCTTTTTAACTTCTAAAGTATAATCATAATACATTTGGAAAGTAGGATCTTCTGCTTTCTTCTTTTTCTTTGTAACTATTAAACCAGATTTAAAGCATTCATTTCTAATAGATTTTCTATAGTTAGCATTATCACTAATCATTTCAGCAATAATATATTTAGCTCCTTGAATAGCACTATCAAAAGTAATGTTCTTTTCTTCATTAACATACTTATTAACAATATTTTCTAATGAACCCTTTGTAGGGAAAGCAAGTAATTCCTTTGCTAGTGGTTCTAAGCCTAAAGCAATAGCTTCAGTAGCTTTTGTCTTTTTCTTTTCCTTATATGGTCTATATAAGTCTTCAACATCAACTAACTTTCTAGCTTCTTCAATCTTTTGCTTTAATTCATCAGTTAGCATTCCTTTTTCATCAATTAATCTAATTACTTGTTCTTTTCTCTTAAGTAAAGATAAGCCATATTCATATTGAGTTTGGATTTCTCTAATTTGATTTTCATCAAGAGCTCCTGTTTGTTCTTTTCTATATCTAGCGATAAAAGGAACAGTATCTCCTTCTTTAAGCATACCTAAAACAGTATTAACTTGTTCAATCTTTATATTTAAGGTAGCAGCTACTTCCTTTTTTAGATTATCATCAAAGTATTCGCTACTTTCAATTACTATTTCTTTTTCTTCCATAATATCCTCCTATTGTAAGAAAAAAGGGAATTTAAGCCCTTTTTTAATCTTGTGAATTATTAGTTAAACTATTTAAATAATTAACCTCATAGTTAATAATAGCTTTCCATTGTCCAGCCTTTGTATTACCATCACCAATTAATAAATCTTCATCATTCATATCATCATATTTTTCTGAATCTACATAGTGGAAGAACATTGGTGCTTTTAAATTTTGGAAAGATACTCCATTATGTGACTTAAAATATTCTGGATTCTTTTGAGCATCTTCCTCTTTCTTAGCAACAGAGTTAATATCTACTACAAAGAATTTAATATCTTGTCCGCAGTTTTCTAATGACTTAAGTAATGGTTCACCAACTGTTTGTGTTCCATCAATTTTAGATTTACCAGTTAAATATGAATCTAATCTATCATATGCTTTATATAAATCAGAATCTACTTCGTTTTTAGTCATCCAATCTACATCATAAACTAGAATATAACATTCACCACTAAATCTTTCGATAGTATATGAAATATCATTACCTGATAATAATTTAATCTTTGGATTGTTCTTTACAGTACCATTATAGTTATCAATATATTGTAACAATGGTGTCTTTGTTTTTTCTTTTTCATTTTTTTCTTTTGTAGTAACAAATAGTATTACAACAATAATTACGGCAATTAAAGCAATAGCTAATGCTAAACCAACAATAAATAATGTTTTACTTACTGTTGCTTTCTTAGCTCCGTCATTATTTTTAGTAGCAATAACTTCATTATTTTGATTAATAATACGTGCCACTTGAATCACTCCTTTAAAACACTATATTTATTATATATTATATAATTAATATTTGCAAGAAAAATAAATTGTGATAATATTTAATCTAGGGGGGCTATAAAATGACTATAGATGAACAAATTGGGCAAAGAATAAGAAATAGAAGGATGCAACTTCAAATGTCCCAAGAGGAGTTAGCAGCTAGGACTGGTTTAAGTAGAACTTATATATATTTCATCGAACAAGGAAAAAAAAGTTTAACAATTAAAACACTTAGTTTAATTAAAGATGCTTTAAGAGTAAACTTCATTTATTTTTTCCAATCATCATCAGATGGAACAATTGCTAAATCATGAATCTTTCTGAATCTATGATTTAAACATGATTTAGTAATTTCTTTATCATATTCATTCTTATATATTTCAAGCAATTCAACAAGCGTAGCTGTTGGATTTTTTTTTCTAATTTCCATTACTTCTATTAGCTTTTGATCGACACCTTCCATTTTTTCTACTATTTTTATGTCATCAAGTTGTTGCTTAGCGGCATTAATAGCCTTCATCTCATTAGCAAGTTCACAGTTATTTTTTCTATTAACCATATTAGATATATCTTTATTAACTCTAATATCTTCATATTCAAAATAACTCTTTTGTGCACCAACTATATATAAGAAATCTCCTATAGCTTGTGCTTCTTTAATATATACAATTAATTCTTCTCTACGTTTAGATATTCTTGCATTAAGTCCAAATGAGTTTAATAAC
>JAILIR010000138.1 GCA_024695185.1 bacterium
TGATTTAGCAACTATTATTAAAAAGGGTTTGGTTAATGAAGCAATCACTAAGACTAAAGAACTTTTAAAAGAAAAAGAACCAATGGATATTATTAATAATATAGTTATACCTACACTTAATGAAGTAGGCGTTGATTATGAAAAGAATGTTATATTCTTACCTCAATTATTAAAATCAAGTGAAGCTACAAAAGCAAGCTTTGAAGTTATAAAAACAAGTTTCAAGGAGTCAAGCGAAGCACTTGGACCTATTATGATACTAACTGTTAAAGGTGATGTTCATGATATTGGAAAGAATATTGTAAAAGTAGTACTTGAAAGCTATGGCTATAAGGTAATTGATTTAGGTAAGGATGTTGAATATAGTGTTGTAATAGAAGGTATTAAAAAATATAAGCCAAAAGCTGTAGGCTTATCTGCTTTAATGACCACAACAGTAGTATCAATGGAAGAAACTATTAAAGAAATTAGAAAGAATGGATTTGATATTCCTATTTTTGTAGGTGGAGCTGTACTTACTAAAGATATTGCTGAAGATATTAATGCTGATTATTATACAAAAGATCCACTAGATATGGTAAAAATATTAAAGGAGATTTTATAATGGAAAAAATAGAAAGTTTCAAAGTAGACCATACTAAACTATTACCTGGACTATATATATCTAGAGTTGATACAATTGATGGTTTTAGTTTTACAACATTTGATCTACGTTTTACTAGACCTAATAATTCTATGCCTATGGATACAGGTAGTATTCATGCAATAGAACATCTAGGAGCAACATATATTAGAAACAATTATAAAAATACAATGTATTTTGGACCTATGGGCTGTCGTACAGGATTCTATTTACTTGTTTCTAATAAGGTAAGTGTAGATGAAATAAAACCATTAATAATAGATTGTATGAATTTTATTATTAATTATGAAGGATTAGTTATAGGTGCTACAGAAATAGAATGTGGTAACTATAGAGATATGAATTTAGAAAAGGCAAAATATTATGCGAAAGAGTATTTAAAATGGCTTTAATTAGCCATTTTCTTTTTGCTTAAAATATTAACATTTTATTTACATTCTTGAAAGCGTTTTAATTATATAGTATAATTAAATTTGAGGTGATTACCATGAGTAAATTAATATATTCAATTGAAGACGATGAAAACATTGGTTATTTTATCAATAAGGCTTTAACTAATAGTGGTTATGATGTTAAAACTTTTACTTCATCAACACCATTCTATCAAGAATTAGAGCGTCAAATTCCTGATGTTTTATTACTAGATATAATGCTTCCAGGGGAATCTGGATTAGAAATATTATCTAAGCTTAGACATGATTCTAAATATTCTGGTATTTATATTATTATCGTTTCAGCTAAAAGTAGTGAATTCGATAAGGTAACTGGTTTAGATCAAGGTGCGGATGATTACATTGCTAAACCATTTAGTATTCTAGAATTAACTAGTAAAATAAATGCTATTTTTAGAAGATTTAAGGATAAAGAAGTTCTAAGAGTTAAAGATATATCACTTTATGTTAATGAGCGTAAATGCAAAAAAGGTGATACATATATTAACCTAACTCAAAAAGAATTTGATTTATTTAAATATTTACTTGAAAGAAAACCTAATGTTGTTAGAAAAGAAGATGTTATTAACGATATTTGGGGTAGTGAATATGGCGTAACAAGAACAATCGATATGCATATAAAATCATTAAGACAAAAAATACAAGATAAGGATAGTTCAATAATCGTAACCCTACATGGAATAGGATATCGTATTGAAGAATGAGAAAAAGACTAATATTCACTAACATTGTTTTATTACTTATTTCTCTTGCGATGTGTTTAGGTGTATCTTTATACATTTCTAGACGAAACGTTGTATCTAACTCCCAAAAGAACTTAAAAAACTATTCTAACCTAGTTAAAAACGATATTTTAATGGGTGGTGGATTAGATTATGAGAAATATGAAATTGTTGAGAAGAAACTAAGAACAACAGTTTTAAATGTTAGTAAAAATGGGTCTACAAATCTAATGGCTGATAGCTATTATAGAGAAGATTTATCTAAATTAAGTGGTACTGATTGGTTGAGCTTTAAAGAGTATAACGAATTAGAAAAATGCATCGTTA
>JAILIR010000141.1 GCA_024695185.1 bacterium
TTCAAGTTAGCACCATCATTAACACTAGGATGTGGATCATGGGGTGGTAACTCAGTATCAGAAAACGTAGGAATTAAGCATTTATTAAATATTAAGACAGTTGCTGAAAGGAGAGAGAATATGCTTTGGTTTAGAGCACCTGAAAAGGTATACTTAAAGAAGGGTTGTCTACCTGTTGCCCTTGATGAATTAAAAACAGTTATGAACAAGAAAAAGGCATTTATTGTTACTGACCAATTCTTATTTAAGAGTGGAGCAACAAAGCCTATTACTGATAAATTAGATGAAATGGGTATTCCACATGCTACATTCTTCAATGTTGCACCAGACCCAACACTTGCTTGTGCAAAAGAAGGTTTACAACAATTAAAAGCATTTGAACCAGATGTAATCATCGCTCTTGGTGGTGGTTCTGCTATGGATGCTGGTAAGATTATGTGGATGATGTATGAGCATCCAGAAGCTGACTTCATGGATATGGCTATGAGATTTATGGATATCAGAAAGAGAGTTTATACTTTCCCTAAGATGGGTGAAAAAGCATACTTCATCGCTATCCCTACTTCTGCTGGTACAGGTTCAGAAGTTACACCATTTGCTGTTATCACTGATGAAAAGACAGGAATTAAATATCCATTAGCTGATTATGAATTAATGCCTAAGATGGCAATCGTAGATGCTGATTTCCATATGACAGCTCCTCGTGGCTTAACAGCTGCTTCAGGTATCGATGCTGTTACACATGCTCTAGAAGCAATCGCTAGTATGATGGCTACTCCTTATACTGATGGTTTAGCTATTGAAGCATTAAACAAAATATTTAGATATTTACCAGATGCATACAACAATGGATTAAATGATCCAATTGCTAGAGAAGAAATGGCTAATGCAGCTACAATGGCTGGTATGGCATTCGCTAATGCATTCTTAGGTGTATGTCACTCAATGGCACATAAATTAGGTTCATTCCATCACCTACCTCATGGTGTTGCTAATGCCTTAATGATTGATGAAGTATTAAGATTTAATGCTGAAGAAACTCCAGCTAAGATGGGTACATTCCCTCAATATGATCATCCAAAAACTCTTGAAAGATATGCTATGGTTGCTACCGCTCTTGGCTTAAAGGGTAAGACAGATGAAGATAAGTTAGAAGCTTTAATTAAGGCTATCGATGAATTAAAGGCTACTGTTGGAATCAAACCTACAATCAAAGATTGGAATGTTGATGAACAAGATTTCTTAAATAGATTAGATGCTATGTGCGAACAAGCATTCGATGATCAATGTACAGGAGCTAACCCAAGATATCCATTAATTAGCGAAATTAAGACAATGTACTTAAATGCTTACTATGGTAAGAAAGATGGTTCTTGGAACAAGAAATAAATAAAAAATAACCGAAGGTAAATCCTTCGGTTTTTCTTTTATCTAAGCCGTTTTTAATTGTTCATATTTTTCCAATAATTTAAATTTGGAAGCATATTTTTCAAGTATTCTTTAACTTGTTCTTCGCTAAATTGTTCATTAGCTATATGAGGAACGCATACCCTAATTAAATCATCCATGTTGTGATAAGTGTACTTCCCATCATTATAACACCACATACAATAATCTTCATTGAAATCACCATTAGGTTCTCTACTTATTAATGAATCTTCTAATGGCATTCCACAGCACTGACATATTAACTTTCTAGGAGATCCTAGTAAAGTATTGATTGAAACATTATAATATTTTGATAATAGTTTTAATGTTTCGGTATTTGGAATTGTCTCACCTGTTTCCCAGCGCGATACTGCTTGTCTTGTAACAAATAATTCTTTAGCAAGTTCTTCTTGTGATATTCCTTTATTACATCTAAGTTTTAATAATACATCTTTTGTTTCCATAATCATTCTCCTTTACAATTTTATTTTATAACGAATTAAATGATTTTAAAAGCAATTGGTTGTTGCTATATAGGTAAAATAAAAGGAGGCCCGTTAAGTCCTCCACTTTATTATCGACGTTCTTTGATTCTAGCTGCTTTAGCAGATAATGTTCTAATGTAGTTAAGCTTAGCTCTTCTAACTAGACCACGTCTTACGACTTCAATCTTAGCAACCATTGGTGAATGAATTGGGAATGTTCTTTCAACACCTACACCGTAGCTAATCTTTCTAACAGTATAAGTTTCTGAGATTCCTCCACCTTGTTTTTTGATTACTAAACCTTCGAATACTTGGATTCTTTCTTTTCCTTTTTCATCCTTAATCTTAACTGATACTTTTACTGTATCTCCTGGACGGAATTGAGGAACGTCTTCTTTCATGTATTCTTTAGTAATGTCGTTGATTAATTCTTGACCTTTTAATTTAGCCATACACAAAACACCTCCATCTTTTTTCACCACATTCATAGATAATGATGCATCCAGCGGAATATAGCTTTATACGACAATAAGTATTTTAACACATTTGACTACTTATATCAAGTATTAATTTTTTATATTTATAATTATTGTCTATATGGATAAATTATAGTATAATTTAGACGAGGTGTATTAATATGAAAACTAAGAAAATACATCCTTACTTCATAATAATATTAACATTTTTAGGAGTTATTCTAACAGGTACATTCTTTTTAGTATTACCTATATCTGGTGCTCATGGTAAGTCTATTGGCTTTGTAGATTCCTTATTTATGTCTACAAGTGCTGTATGTGTTACAGGGCTTGGAACTGTAACTATCGCAACGGATTTATCACTGTTTGGCAAAATAATAATGGCCCTACTAATGGAAATAGGAGGATTATCTATCTTAACAATAGCTGTCTTCTTCTTTACCATACTTGGTGCAAAGCTTAGTATAAGTAATAAATTCTTACTTAGAGAAGCCTTAAACCAAAGCTCTGTGAAGGGTTTAACAACATTAGTTATAAAGATTATTATTTGGTCTGCAATTATCCAGTTTATAGGTGTAATATTAAATATGTTTGCCCTAATGCCTTATTTTGATGGAAATTTCCCTAAGGCACTTGGATACTCTATATTCCATTCCATTGCTTCTTTTAACAATGCAGGCTTTGATGTCTTTGGAAATAATAGTATGATTGATTTTAGTAGTAATTTAATACTAAATACATCAACAATGTTTTTAATTATTTTTGGAGGAATTGGATTTATAGTTTTAACAGATGTAGTCAAAAAAAGACGCTGGAAAAATTTTCAATTACATACTAAATTAGTTTTAATCACAACCATTAGTTTAATATTTAGTGGTGCAATACTAATTAAATTAACTGCATGGACTGATATTACATGGCTACAAGCCTTCTTTACATCAGTTACATCAAGAACAGCTGGCTTTACAACATATGATATGGCTGAGTTAGAAAACCATCCAGCAACTTATGTTGTTATAATATTCTTAATGTTTATTGGTGCTTCTCCTTGTTCTACAGGTGGAGGAATTAAAACGACAACTCTAGCCATTGCTATAATTGCAACAATGTATTATGCTAGAGGAAAGAAAGCTAAGATATTTAAAAGAAAAATTGATGATTCCCAAATATTTAAAGCCTTCGTCTTAATTGGTGTTGGTGTTATAATTATCGTATTTGGAACATTTGTTGTCTGCGCAGCTCAACCTAGCCTTGGCTTAATGAAGTCTTTATTTGAGGTTGTATCTGCCTTCTCAACTACGGGTTTATCTATGGGCATAACTAGTAGTTTAAATACATTTAATAAATTATTCATTTGTTTAATTATGTTTATTGGTCGTTTAGGTCCACTTACAATAATCGGTTTAGTCAATAAAAACTGGATGAGTGAATCTAATGAAGAAATACAATATGTCGAAGAGAGTGTGATTATTGGATGAAAAAGACATTTATGGTTATTGGACTAGGAAGATTCGGTTCCTGTGTCGCAAGAGTATTAGTTAATAATAAATGTGATATTATTGCGATAGACAAAAACGAAAAAAGTGTTAGAGATTTATCTAAAATTGTGAATAACTGTGTTATAGCCGATTCAACAAGCTTAAGCGTATTAAGTGATTTAGACGCAAATAAAGTCGATCATGCTGTTGTTGCTATTGGTAATAACCTACAAGCATCAATTCTTACAGTTATTAACCTTAAAAAATTAGGTGTTAAAAAAATCACTGTTAGAGCTGATGATATCACTTATAAAGAAGTATTTGAAGCACTAGGTGCTACTGATGTTATCGTACCTGAAGAATCAAGTGCCTTATCACTTGGTAACCAAATCATGAGTGATACAGTTCTAGATTACTATGGTGTAAGTGATGACTATGCTATGGTTAAGGTTATTGTTGGTAAATCATTTGTCCCAAAGAACTTAATCGAATTAAATTTAAGATCTTTATTTGATGTAAATATCGTTGGTATTACTAGAGATGGCAAGTTCTTCATCCCAAGAGGTACTGATAGTATTAATCCAAAGGATGTTGTCGTTGTAGTAGGTACTAGAGGTAAGATTTCTAAGCTTGATGACTTCTTCAATAAGGAACCAGAAGTCAAGAAAGAAAAGGCAAAAGATAAACCAAAAGATAAAGAAAAAGAAAAGGAAAAAAAATAAGACTTCGCTTTGAAGTCTTTTTTTATTTCTAATATTATTTTTAGCCCAAATTTAAAGCTTTTAATCTAAACCAACAAAGTAATCAAAGGCATTGTTAAAATGCATAAAATGGTGCCACATAATACTAAGCTTGCTGCATCCTCTTGCCCTTCTCCTACCATCTCAGAGAAATTTAGTACTACACTAGCTATTGGAGCACTAGAAAGTATGACTAATGCTTGCTTTACAGGTGTATCAATAGGTAGAGCAAATACGAATAGTAGCATGACTAAAGGCATGATTATTTGTTTAATAAAAACAAATATATATGTCTTATAATTACAGAATACAATTCTTATATTTGTTACAGCTAGCCTCATACCTAGTATTACCATACATAGTGGTGTGGTCATCTTAGCAAGTATGGTAACAAGTGGGTCTAATCTTGTTGGAACCTTTATACCTAAGAAGAATAAAGGTAGAGCTACATATATAGCTATTATAGATGGATTTAAGAATATCATCTTTAGCTTTATATATTTTTTATCTAAAGATATGATTAATGATCCAACTGTCCACCCTATTTCATTCATAATTACTAAAAATACAGATGAAATAGCTAGTGCTGTACCTAAAGATACTTGATTATCCTTAAATACCGCTTCAAGAATAGGAACTCCTAAAAAGCCAACATTACCAAAGCAAGATGCAATAGTATATATTCTATACGCTATCTTCTCCTTATACTTCTTTCTAAATAGCAAAATGAATGTTGTTAAGAATAGAGCGAATATTGCTATTATTAATCCTGCGGCTATTAATAATGTTTTACCAAGCTCACTTGTATAGGTAGCCTGATTAAAAGAATACAAAATTAATATAGGCTGACAAATATACATCAAAAACTTCGCAAAATCAGGAATTGATTCTTTTTTTATTAATTTGAATTTAATAATACAAAAACCTACAATCGCATATATCATAATAAGTGCAACTGTTAGAAATGTTTCTAAAAACATATAAAACACCTCGCATATAACCTCGCATATAATTATATCATAATAATTATATTTTTTAAAAAGAAAAATACCAGAGTTGGCGAACTCTGGTATAAGAATATATAGTTACTGACTTAGTCGTCTCTACATCTGCCCCAACATGGCCTTATTTGCATAAGACGATGTAGACGCTTGCTAAACCATTTAAAGAGTAACGTTTACTTCCTTCTTACAAATATTTTACAATTATCTTACATTTATGTCAATAGGTTTATTTAAACTTTTTTTAAATTTTTTTAATTATTTTTTAAAATCCATTTATTCTTATACTACATAGATATAAAAAATGGTATTATAGCTCGATAATTGGCTTTTTTTACTTACGCCAATAGATATAAAAAGCACCAAAAACCGCTTAATAAAGGCATTTATAGTAATTATAATAATAAAACTAGGCCTTTTTGGCCTAGTTTATAAAAGAAAAAGAGTTTGCAAATCTGGTCGTCTCTATAGCTACCCCGAAGGCCAAAGATTACTCTCTGACGCTATAGACGCTTGCCAAACCGTATGTAGCAACTCTTTATCGTTTTCTTACATTTATTTTACAATTATCTTACATTTATGTCAAGGGGTTTTTGAAATATTTTTTTAATTTTTTTTAAAAATTTTTTGAAAGTAAAAAAAAAGAGGATCTAATCCTCTTTTAATTCTATACAAAGCATTGTGATATCATCAAATTGTTCTCTCTTACCAGCGAACTCATCAACTTTCATCTTTACGCCCTTAATAATTTCTTTTGGTGTTTTATTCTTATATAGATTTAATGTTTCAACCATTCTATCAAAGCCGAATAATTCATCCTTCATATTAGTTGCTTCTACTACACCATCAGTATATAAGAATAATTTGTCACCTTTTTCTAAATCAAATTCATAATCAGTGAACTTAGCATCATCTAATGCACCTACAGCTAGACAGTGCTTAGTTTTATTGATTTCAAAATTCTTCTTCTTTCTACAGATAACTGGATCATCATGACCTGCATTACATGCAACGACATGACCTGTAGTTAAATCCAATATACCAACCCATACAGTTACAAACATATTTGTTTTATTGTGTAAGCAAATTCTACTATTTAAGAATTCTAAAGCTTCTGATGGTTTGCTTTGGATACGAATTCTTTCTGATAATAAGATATTAGATGCCATCATAAATAAGGCAGCTGGTATACCTTTACCAGATACATCGGCCATAACTAAACCAATATGTGTATCATCAATCATAACAAAGTTATAGAAATCTCCACCTACTTCTTTAGCCGGAAGCATATAGGCAAATAAGTCAAAGTCTTTTCTTTCAGGAAACACATTAGGTATTGAACTTTCTTGAATATCTTTAGCAATGTTTAACTCAACCATAGTCTTCTTTTGAGCTGTTGTTGCTTGAGTTAAATCATTAATATATTTGATCATGTCATCTTCCATCTTCTCAATAGATTTTGATAGATCAACAATTTCAGTTATCTTACTATTCTTATCAAATTCAAATTCGCTCTTTTTATTTTCCTTAGCGAAACGCTTAGTTTCATCAGTAATGTATTTAAGTGGTTTAACAAATTGACGTTTAATAAAAATACCCGCTGTTGTACAAACAAACATTAATGTTAATATTGTTGAAATAGCTAGAGTAATCATATATGGACGTCTACCTTTAACTAACTCTCTCATAGGACGTTGTACGCTTAGTACAGCTGTAACATTACGTTCACTATCATATACAGGAACAACAATAGTTAAGTGTGGTTCTCTACCACCTAAATCTTTTGTTCTATAAACTGTACCATATTTAATTTTACCTTCATAGATATCTTTATAAATGTCATAATATCTATTATAATGTTCTTCTTTATTTAATAGAGCAGCATATTCTCTACCACTATAATGTGTTGGATCTGTATCATCAGGACCTGTTTTCTTATAAGCATCATTAACTTCATCAAAAATAGAATATGCATGCATATAATCAGATGTATCTAACTGATAAACATATAATAGTGTTATGTCCATGTTATTGCAATAATTAAATAATTCATTATTAACATTTTGCCATACAGGTGAATAATCACCAACTGTTCTATAAGTATCGATTAAATCACCATCTATTAGACCTCTAGCAGTTATACCCATACGATAAGTTGTATCTCTATATTCTCTTTTAAGTGTTGTAGTAAAGCTAATATAACCAATTGAACTAACAATTAAACT
>JAILIR010000145.1 GCA_024695185.1 bacterium
TGAAGACTTAAGATATAATAGCGCTAGACAACAAAACGATTTAGCTTTCTTTGAAATTGGTAAAGGCTATAATACTAATGGTGAATATGATTTAGTTGCCGCAGGTATTAAAGGAATGTTTAATTCTAATTTATGGCAAGGCAAAAAACAAACATCTGATTTCTATTTACTAAAGGGTATTTTAGAACAATTACTAGCATATATTGGTATAAATGCGACATTTGTTAAAGGTGTAAATAATGGCTTACATAACGGACAAACTGCTTTTGTTATGGTAGGTAACACTAAAATTGGTGTAATAGGTGCACTACACCCACAAATTCTAAAAGAAAATGATATTAATGATGGCTTTGTATTTGAACTTAACTTAACTGAAATCTATAAGTTAAGAGATATAAAGAATAACTATAAGCCAATCTCTAAATTCCCAAGTGTATCTAGAGATATCGCTATTTTAATCAATAAAGATATTCCATCTAGTGAAATAATTGCTTTAATTAAACAAACTGCTAAAAAGCTTGTTGATATCAATATCTTTGATGTATATCAAGGTGAAAAGATTGATCCAAACTTAAAATCAATTGCTATTTCTCTTGAATTCCAAGATACTGAAAAGACTCTTACAGGTGAAGATGTAGATAAGTTTGTTAATCAAATATTAAAGAGACTAGACTTTACATATCAAGCAAAATTAAGATCATAAAAATGAACTGGCCTTGTGCCAGCTTTTTTTATTTTTAAAAAACGTTCGCAAAAAAGCGTTGACAGGTAAAAACAATTCGTGTTATAATGTAAGCGTAGAAGCGAACAGAGAACTGTTAGGAGGACTTATAATGAATTTTGGATGTTTTGTTAAAGAGAAAAGGCAACAAAAGGGGATAAGTTTAAGGGGATTAGCTGATTTACTAGGTATTGCACCATCATATATGAGTGATATTGAAAAAGGTCACAGGAATGCACCTACCAAAGAAATACTTGATAAAATGATTAGTATATTAGAATTATCTAAGAATGAAGAAATAGAGTTTTTGGATTTAGCTGCTATGAGTAAATCAACTGTTGCGAATGATATAGTTGATTATTTGAGTGATAATCCAAATATTAGGGTTGCATTAAGAAAAGCTAAAGATCTTAATTTTGGTGATGAAGAATGGATAAAAATAATTGAGGAGATGACAAAAAAGAAGTAGGTGAAAGATAATGTTTAGTAAGTATATTTATTCAAGAGAAAGTTTAGAAAAAAAGGCCGATGAGATTAATGAGAAATATTATCCTGATAGATTGAATAATGTTGTTAAATTGGACCCATATGATATGGTTGAAAAGATGGGCTTGGATGTTGAATGGAATTATTTATCCCCAAACATGAAAATATTAGGAATGATTTTTTTCGATGATGGCGTTTGGCCAATTTGGGATGATGATAATTATAAAATAGGCAAAGAACCCAAATTTAAATCTTTTAAAAAAGGAACGATCGTAATTAATACTATACTTACTGACAAAAAATACAAATGCAAAGAAGTATTTGATTGTACACATGAAATTTCACATTGGATAAAAGATAAGAGTTATTTTGAATCTCACCCTACAGATTATATTCATGTTTGTAAAAGCGAAGATTTTGAGAAAACATACTGGAGTAATGGCATGAGCGAGTTAGATATTATTGAAAGGCAAACCAATTATTTAGCAGCTGCTATTTTAATGCCAAGAGATTTGATAAAAAAAGAATTCTTCAAGCGTTTGAGATATAAAAATATTCCAGATGGAACAATTAAATATGAGACATATATGAAAAAAGTCATAAATGAATTGGCAAAAGAATTTGGATTGAATTATAATCCAGTGCTATACAGGTTGTATGATTTAAATATTTTAGAAAGATAATGAGTGCTGGTAACACTCATAGAATAATAGAATGGTATGTTAAAAAGTATCGTCAATGCAAATAATTAATCGCATACCATTCATATAAAGGAGATGAATAATTTATGTATCTATTTTTATATAAAGGAGGTATGCGAATATGGGTAGACCAGGCGTAGTTGGAATTAGAAGCGGAATAGGAGGCTATTCGCAGTTCTCGTTAGATAATTTTAATGCTGAAAATATAGCAAAAATATTGGCAAATGAGGTGCATGCTTTTTCTAGTGATGCTAATTGGATGGAACCAAATGATAAATTTTCAGAGTATGTTAATTATCGAAAGGAAAAGGATCCTAACGGTTATCTAGATATTGTTGCACATGGTACAAAGTATACTATTATATACTATCACAACGGCGTAGAATATACGCTAAAAGCTAAACACGTTGCTAAAATGATCAAGAATATGAAAAGTTTTAAAGGGAATGGCGTTAGACTTTTGTCCTGCAATACAGGTGGTGACCCTAGAGGATTTGCTCAAAACTTGGCCAATAAACTAGGAGTGCCAGTTTTAGCCCCAAATAATTTATTATGGACATATAGTGATAAAACTGGTAGGTTGGATGTTGCTCCAAGAAAAAGTAATATTGTTGGGAACAAAGATTTCCAAAGGCCAAACTTAACTCAACAAGGATCATTTATCACATTTTATCCAAAAGGAAGGAGATAATTTATATGAACAATAAAGAATTAGAATATTGCAATATCTGTGGAACAAAACTTGTTACATTTGTTGATGGACATTGTTGTGGGCTAAAGTGTCCAAAATGTAATGAAATAATTGCTGTTACAACATATGATGATTTATCTAGCGAAGATAAAAAGATATATCCATTGATTCTAACACATAATATTTACACAGCAAAAAAAGCGTATATACTTGCAAAAACAATTAACTGTGATGTAAATATAGCAACCCAATTGTTGAGGCAAGAAAACGTCAAAGCATTTGAAGGCATAGCAACACAACTTAAAAAGATAAAACTTGTATTTGATGAGAATGAAATTAATTATGAGATACCAGAATTCCCATACAAATAAAAAAGCACAGAAAGCTGGTAACAATCTGTGCCTACAAATGGTATGTTAAAACATATCATCAATGCACACTAATTATATAATATTATTGACAATCTGTCAAATTGGAGATGATTTCCTTGAGGGATGATTTTAAAAAATATGGAATATATTATACTGAAATTACAAATCAAAGTAAAGTAGACGGGGATGATGAAATCCCTGTTTTGCCATGTTTTTTGGATGAAGCGCCAGACTATTTATGCTTGTACGGAAACCCTGCTGATTATAATAAGACAAATAAAACTTGTTTATGCTTTTATGAATATGATTATGAGTTTGATGGAATTAACGGGTTATTTAATGCTATATATTACAAGGATAAAAAATTATTGGATTTCTACAAACATAGATTTGAAAAAGTTAGGTTTGTAATTGAACCAGATTATTCTCAGGTTAGGAATATTGAAGTTATAGAAAAAAAGTATAGAATGTTTAAGGCAAGGGTTGTTGGATTATGGTTTCTAACGGAAATGAATATACCAGTTATCCCAAATCTCAATTATTCAAATATTAATAGTTTTGAGTATATGCTTCTTGGCATAAAAGAAGCTACAATGATTGCAGTAAGTCTTAAGGGAATTATGGGAAAGAAAAAAGAAGAAGATTTGCTGATGGATGCAATAAAATATACTGTTGATAATAGTAAAGTAAAAATTTTTGTTGTATTTTCAACTGGCGTTATAGATGAAAAAGTAAATCAATATTTTGAATATGCTGTAAAGCAGGGTGTTCAATTTATTATTCCAAACAATGGACAAAGGCTTTTGAATCAAGCAAAATTAAGATCATAAACAATTAAGAGGATTATTCCTCTTTTTTGTTTATAGAAAAACAAAAATATGATAAAATATAATTTGGTGATAAGATGAAAAAGGTGTTATTTTTAATTCCATTATTATTTTTAACTACATCTTGTGGGAATAGTTATACTTTTAGCTTCTGAAGTCTCACTTAAAAAAACTCTATAAGTATTATCAGCTTTAAGCT
>JAILIR010000080.1 GCA_024695185.1 bacterium
ATGGCCATACTTCCCAATGGATTAGTCATTCCATGTCAATCATGGCTTAAGGATGTAACACTAGGTAATATTATAGAACTACCATGGAAGAAGATTTGGAATAGTAAGGATTGTAAGAAAATAAGAAAACAAGCAAGCAAGAAAACAAATAGTTGCTTATTAAGGGGTGATAAGTAATGAAGAAATTTTTAGCTAGTATATTAGTATTATTCTTATTTATCATTATTCTTCCTAAATCTAAGGCATATACTAATAGTCCCTTAGATTACATTGAAGAATTCAACATCATTGTTTCATCTAATGATGATGCGACTTTAAACTTTGATTATGAGCTTAAATGGAAGGTCCTAGATAGCACTAGTGAAGGACCGCTAGAATGGGTAAAAATAGGTATTCCAAATAAGCATATTGATAAGATAGTTAAAATATCAGATTCTATTAAAACAGCTTATTATTATAATGATAAAGGATCAACTTGTATTAGACTTGATTTAGATAAAAAATATTATGCTGGAGAAGTGGTAGACCTACACTTTTCCTTCCATCAAACTCATATGTTTACTATTCAAAAAGAGAAGGATGTTGAATATGTAACATATGAATATATCCCTGGTTGGTTTGATGATATTAATATCGGAAATCTAACCGTTAAATGGGATAAAACAAATGTCTACTTTGATGACTCAAAGGATGTTGATGATAATTATTTAATCTGGAGTGCATCCTTAAATCAAGGAGCACAAACAAGTATGAAAGTATCATACTTAAAAGATGCATTCCCTAACATTAAAGAAAGCGAATCATATGAAGGTCCAACTGATAATAACGAGTGGAAGACTGCAGCATTTGTTTTCTTAATTATATTTCTTATAATAGTATTCTTTTCAGTACTTGATAGAATATTTAGAAGACCATCATATTATAGAACAAGAGGCTTCTATCCATATGGTAGAAGATTCTTCTATAGAAACTATTATTATGGTGTAAATGAAAAAGGAACAAGAAAAGTTAATCCATATGTATCCTCAGGTGGATCAGGACATTCTGGAGGTCACTCTTGTGCTTGTGCCTGTGCCTGTGCTTGTGCAGGTGGAGGTAGAGCTGGATGCTCAAAGAAGGATTTCTATAAAGGAAAAATTAAAATAGATGATTTAATAGATAAAATAGATTAGAGGTTAGTTTTAACCTCTTTTTTTATTGCCACTAACCTCTATTTTCTTTAAGAGAAGAAGAAGTGGCAATATTTTTTTAAAATCCTATTGACATTATTTTGGTATCATGATAATATTAAATTGGTATCGAAAAGATATCAAAATAATATTAGAAGGATAGTTTCTTGATAAATATCCTAAATAATGAAATCCAAAAGAAAAATATATAGCTTTTTCTCCTATATTTATTTGAATTTGATTATTTGGATTATGATATTTTAATTTTTACTACTTCTATTCAACGTCACTTTTTGACAACAACACTAGTTGGTAAATCTAAATCCGTAAACTGGCGTAGCGGTAATTAGAGTTAATTTTAGTGTAGGCATTTAGATATTGTGAGGTGAATTTTATGGAACATGAAGCTGAACAAAAACAACTACTTTTAAGAATGAGTAACGATCTGTGGCTAGATTTAGTTATGCTTGCTGATAAGGAGTTTAGAAGCGTAAATAGTCAAATAGAATATTTACTAACACAATGTGTAAATAAAATGAAAGAAGAAAAGAAATTATAGCCCTTGAGGCTTTTTTCTTTTTAAGTTGAATTATTATATTATATTTGTTAAAATATAGTCGTTAAGGAGGGTTAGATATGCAAATTAAAAAAAGAAAAATTGAAGTTCCAACTAAAGATACAATGCTATTTATTTGTAATTCTATATTTCACCTTGACTATAAAGCGACTATGCCAAAATCAAAAATAGTAGCGAAAATGCTTGATGCATATAAAACAAAAGTTGATTTAAGAAAACTAATAGAAGTATTATCTTTTGATGCATATAAAAAACTAGAAACAATTTATAATACACATAAAAAAAATGGTGATGTAATTGATTCATTTCTAACTAATTTTTCAGATGAATTATATGATGTAATGCTTATAACTTTTGAAGAAGTAATTTATGAAAATGATGAGAAAGAATTTATCTATAATTATGATAGAGAACTCTTTGATAAATTAGATGTCTTATTTGATGATTTAGGAAAAGAGCTTGCCAATAATGAATACACATTTGAAAGAGTTATTAAAGGATTACTTAATACATATGGCATAATGAAAAAAGAATACTTTGTAACATTTGTAAATGATTATTTAGATTCTAATTATACATTTGATGAACTATTAGATAGAATATATTCAAAGCTTGTTTTAAACCCATTTGTAGATAGATTCACAATTAACTGGAAGAATATCGGTGAATCAGATGAATTCGTCTCTAAAATACCTTATAGTGAAAAGTTAGGTAATGTTGCGGAATCACAAAAGCAATTATCATTTGATTATAATTTCCATGAAATTGATTATATTTTAGATAATTATTATATTGATTATGGAAAGAAATACAGTAAAGAAATTGATGATATTAAAAGATTAAATAACTCCTTAGATAAAGATGTCATAATTAACTTTATCAAGGAAGTTGTTGAAGGAATAAAAAGTGCTGATGAAATTATTAGACCAATACTAGAAGGTGTAGATGAAGAGAATATGGATGAATTAATTAATTATTTAACTAATCTACATAATTCTTTAGAACTATATCCATTATGTGGATATTCACCATATACCTTAGATGAAAATAAAATGATAAGCTAGGAGGGTTACTATGAACTATTTAGGATTTGAATTAAAAGAAGAAATAGTTAATGCACTTAAAGATTTAAGATTTAATGAATTAACACCAATCCAAAAAGAAATCTTACCACTAGCTTTATCTAATAAGTCTTTGATTGGTCAATCAAAAACTGGTAGTGGTAAGACTCATGCTTTCTTAATTCCTATATTTAATAAATTAGATATAAGCGTTAAAGAATGCCAAGCCATTATTTTATCACCTACTAGAGAACTAGCAACACAAATATATAATGTGTGCTCACATATGAATAAGTTCTTTAATGATAAAATAGATATAAGACTTTATACTGGTGGAACTGATAGATTAAAAGAAATTAAAAAGTTAGAAAACTCACAGCCCCAAATAGTTATTGGTACACCTGGTAGAGTGAGTGATCTAATGATTAAAGTTAATGCCTTAAAAGGGTTTAACGCAAAAACACTAGTTGTTGATGAAGCTGACATGGCTTTTGAAATAGGTTTTTTAGATGATATTGATTTAATCGCAGGAAGACTAGAAACTCCTCAAATAATGGTTTTTAGCGCAACTATTAAAGAAGAGATTAAACCTTTCTTAAGAAAGTATATTGAATCAAATAAACACATTAAAACAGATTTAGAGCTTGATAAGATTAAACATGTATTAATACCTATTAAATCAAGAGATAAATATATGTTACTTTCTTGGTTAATGAATAACATTAACCCCTATTTATGTTTAATATTTGGTAACACTAAAGATGAGTGTGAACAAATAGCTTCATATTTATTAAATAATAATGTTAAAGTAGGCATCCTACACGGAGGCTTAGGTGCTAGAGAAAGAAAAAGAGTATTAAATGATATAAATGATTTAAAGTATCAATATGTAGTAGTAAGTGATATTGCGGCTAGAGGCATTGATATTGCTGGAGTAAGTCATGTTATAAACTTTAGTCTACCAAAAGACTTTGAATTTTATATTCATAGAAGTGGTAGAACAGCTAGAAATAATATGGACGGTATATGTTATAGCTTTACAGAATTTAAAAATGAAGAATATTTAAAAGCTTTAGAGGCTAAAGGCATATCTTTTGAATATTTAGATATTAAGCCTAATGGCTTTAATAGCTATACTCCTAATAGAAGATCGGATAGAGTAAAGCCAATTTCAGAAGAAAGAAAAATAGCAGAACGTAAAGTTCCTAAAGCTAAAAAAGTAACTCCAGGCTATAAAAAGAAAAGAGCTAAAGAAGTTAAAAAAATAGAAAATAAGCTTAAATATAGTAAGCCTAGAAATAAGTAAATAACTATATTATTCATTCAGTTGTCTACAATTTGTGGACAACTTAAGGAGGTATATTATGATAATAGGATCACATGTAGGATTAAAAGCACCTGACTTTTTAGTAGGTAGTGTTAATGAAGCATTAAGCTATAAGGCAAATGCCTTAATGCTTTATACTGGTGCACCACAAAACACATTAAGAAAACCAATTAAAGAACTTAAAGTAGAAGAAGCAAAAGAACTAATAAAAAAACATAATCTAACAGTAGTTGTGCATGCACCATATATTTTAAATTTAGCTTCACCAGATGAAGAAAAGAGAAGCTTTTCTATTAACTTTTTAAAACAAGAATTAAAAAGAGTAGAAGAAATAGGCTCTAATATTTTAGTATTACATCCCGGAAATCATATGACTAATACAATGGAAGAGGGACTAGATTTAATTGTTGATTCACTTAATAAAGTAGGAGAATCTAATGTTAAAATAGCCATAGAAACTATGGCTGGTAAGGGCTCAGAATGTTGCTATAAATTTGAACAAATCAAATACCTAATGGATCATGTAAACTACCCATTATATGTATGTTTTGATACATGTCATACCTTTGATAGTGGCTATGATTTAGTAAATAAATACGATGAAATATTTGCTGAATTTGATAGAATTATAGGCCTAGAAAAGATCATATGTTTCCATATAAATGATAGTAAAAACACTCTAGAAAGTCATAAAGATAGACACGAAAATATAGTAAAAGGAAACATAGGCTTAGACACTTTAAAAAGAGTTGTAAAAGACGACAGATTTATAAGTATTCCTAAAATTTTAGAGACTCCATATATTGATGGAGTTGCGCCATACAAAGAAGAGATAGAACTATTGCTAAAATAGTTCTTTTTTTGTGCTAATTTTAGGATAATCGCATTACTATGCAATTATCCTAAAATTAGCACAAAAAAAGA